>CAZGIN010000163.1:0-1500 GCA_964526585.1 uncultured Methanosarcinales archaeon | reverse complement strand
TGTTACTCCAGATGCGCATACATACTGTTTCTTATCTCCTTTTTCCTTTATTATGCGCTCTGCTTCCTTGTCTGCCCAGTGTTTTTTTGATGTTTCTGCCATATTTCAGTTAGAAAAAGCCTTATCTTAAATATCTTTCTGGAGGGTTCAGCAGAAAGTGATACGGCCATAAGGTCGAGCGTTGCAATTAATATCAAGACAAAGCGAGTGCCTCGTCGAGCCACGAGCGTTGAAGTAAAGAAAGTAGCATAACGCGAGAAGGCCGCTTGGCAGTTTCTGCTGAACTCAAGGCAGTGATTTCTCGTAGTCCCTCATCATTCTCTGCAGTTTTGTATTTGCGTTAAGTTTTGTCATGGCTTCCATCCTGTCTTTCCATGACTCGTCTGCTTCCACCATCTCATCATCGTCAAGGAGATAAAATAGGGGATGTCCATAGCTTAGGCATTTCATCACGCTTGGATCTTCTCCTTCCATAACTAATGCTCTTTCTAATGTCGGCAGGTAATGTGTTTGTGTAAAGAGGAACAGCTGCTGGAGGCTATCTTTTGTAATGTGGCTTCTGTACTTGCAAAAAAGCCCGCGTATCATCACAACATCCGCTGCTTTGTTGTATGCTTTGGCATATTCTGCTCTTGTTTTTGAGTCATCAAGCTCTCTCATCTTTGAGCTTACCATCTGTGCTCTTGCTGCTGCTATGATCAGTTGTACATTTCCTCCTTCTACATATTGCTTTGCTTCTTCGTTTATTTCTTTATCTACATATTCTTCATTTGCTTTTCCTGATTTCTCAGCTTCTTTCCGGGATTTTTCTGCCTTTCTCTTGAACTCCCACATCTTTTGGCATATCTCATTTGAGTATTTTAGGTTGACTGCCGCCAGTGCTAATGATATGTCTCCCTCATCAAGGTAATCATAGTTGTCTGCATAGCAGCCGCATATCATCTCTTTCAGAAAGCCTGCTGCTTCTGTAACCATATCTTCCAGGTCTTCAGCGCCATCTTTCAATGGCTCTTCGGCTTCCGCTGTTTCGCCATCAATTATATACTTCCTAGGATCTCCCCCATCCTCTTCCAGACACTTGACTAAGCTTGGGTCTTCTCCTTCCATGACTAATGCTCTTTCTAATTTTGGCAGGTAACGTGTCTGTGAAGAAAAGAATAGCATCTGGAGGTTGTCTTTTGTGATATGGCTTCTGTACTTGTGAAAAAATCCGTGTATTACCGCGAGGGCTGGCGATTTGCTGTATGCTTCGGCATATTCTGTTCGGGTTTGTGAAGGGTCCAGCTGAGCCAGCGTTTCGCATACTCTTATCCTTCTTATGTCTTTGATCAGCCTTTGGATCTCTTCGCTCTCAACATATTGCCTTGCTTCTTCATTTACTGCTGTATCTATATAATTTTCATTAACTTCTCCTGATTCCGCAGCTTCTTTCAGGGATTTCTCAGCCCTTCTCTTGAGTTCCCACATCTTGGCGCATATCGCATTCGATTTCTTAGGATT
>CAZGIN010000162.1:0-1539 GCA_964526585.1 uncultured Methanosarcinales archaeon | reverse complement strand
AGACGAATATCTTTCTGTGCTGGTTGATGCCTGCAACGCGAAGATGGAGAAGAACTTTGAAAGGATAAAGAAGTTTGAGTTTATGCTTTTATCTGTTGTTCTGAGGTTAAATGTTACCATTTGATAGTAAAGTTTTAATATTTTGATGCATTATTGAGAAATATGGATATCAATGAAGAAGACCTAGATTCAAAAATCAAAGGATTGATAGACGGATTTAAGACAAGATATTTGCTAAAAGAAATTATTGATTTTGGACTGGACCTTAGAAGAGAAAGAAAAACAAATGAAGCAATAAGATTACTATCCCAGATCCTATTAAAAACAGAAGACCCTAAAGAAAGATCCAGACTAAATGCAGTAATCGGATATTGCCACCTAAAGAACAATACAGAAGAGGAAGACATAGTAACAGCAAGACGTTTTTCTGAAAGAGCATTAGTATTAGACCTATCAAATAAAAGGGCCATCTACAACTTAGGCATCATAGAAAAAAGCCAAGGAAGATTCTTTGAAGCAGCAGAACATCTGGAAAGATGCACCAAGATAGCACCTTCCTATTTCTATCCATATGAGACACTTTCCGTATTGTACGGATGGATAGGAGAAAATGAAAGTGCTGAGAGAAGCGCCATCCAATGCATCAATAAATTTCCGGAAAAAGGAGCTGGCCATATCTTCCTAGCGAAAGCCCTTAGGCTTAGCGAAAGATTTGACGAGATATGGAAAAATCTCAGGATCGCAGAGGAAAAAGGATACAGCCCAAGACAAATAGCAAAGAGAAAAGGGATCACATACAGGATGATGAGAGACCCAGAAAGATCCATAGAATGGTTTAAAAGGGTAATCGAGATAGACCCTGAATTCAAGGAACCTTATGCGCTTCTTGCAACAGCATTGGCTGCACAAGAAGACTTTGAGCAGGCATTGGAAGTGCATGAAAGGTTAAAGGCAAGGAACCCCAACTCAAGAACCCAAAGGCATACTATAGCAAAGATATACTTAATGCAAGGAAAATATCCGGAAGCAATGAAGGAGCTTGAAGAAGCAGGAACAATACATGACAAGTATAACATGTACATGCTTGCAAGAAAAGGACTGATCAACACAAAATTAGGCAACTATGACGCATCTGAACAGGATTTTATACGGAGCCTGAACATACAAAGAAACTTAACGCTTGCCCATCTAGGACTGGCGCAGATAAGACACCTAAGAGCAAAAGAGATCGCACAAGATGATAAAAAGCTGACAGTACGAAAAGAGAGATTACAGCAAGAAAGAGATAAGATACTATCCAGGATAGCAGAATGGGGGGACAAGCTAGAAAGAGAAACAAGGTATTTCTTTGCAAGAGACCATGTTCCTGACCTTTTTGAGGAAGATCTGATGCAAAGATATCACCATATCAAGATGCTTGGAACAGAGGCCGGGAGATCAGGAGTATCTCAAGCAGATCTTGAAGATATCCTAAAAACTGAATCTCATCTAGTATTAACAAGACGCTATGCAAGACAGGAAGAATTATACAAAAATGAT
>CAZGIN010000161.1:0-1586 GCA_964526585.1 uncultured Methanosarcinales archaeon | reverse complement strand
CTCCTGCATTCATAACCTCTACATCATAGCCTCTTGCATCAAGAGACATTTCCAGGACTTCAGAATATCTTACATCTTTAGAGACGGCCAGCCCAGCTGTAAATGAATCACCCAGCACCAGGACCCTTCTCTTATCCTTCTCAAAAGAAGGTTCATCATCCCTAAAACCGAATGAGTTAGTCTCAAAAGTGAAGACCCTTTCCTTCTTATCAAGATCGTAAGCATTCTTGAAAGTTATGTTGCTGGAAGGCCTGAATCTCCACCCAAGATCCTCATCAAAAGACTTGTAGTCAGAGACAGGCTTCTGCGGAAGGAAAAATGCAAGAAACAGCTCTATAAATGCTGCTATCAATAAGAGAGAAATGATCAAAACCAAAATATTACCCGCCCACCTTTTCATATGATAATATATTCTCAGGCCAAATATAAATCTATGCGATACCTATATAAATAACTCGGAGCTAATCTTTTTTATGATAAGGCAGGCAGTGATATTATGCGGGGGAGCAGGGACAAGATTGAGGCCGCTGACTTTGAACAAGCAGAAGGCTCTGCTTCCGATACAGGGAAAGCCGATACTGGAATATCTTGTAGAACTGTTCAGGAAATATGAAGTGAAGGAAATATACTTTGCGATAGGGTATCTGGGAGAGCAAGTAAAGGAATATTTTGGAGACGGATCAGAATTTGGGATAAAAGCATACTATATAGAAGAGCCAGCTCCTTTGGGAACAGCGGGTTGCCTTGGGCTGATAAAAGAAGCATTAAAAGAGCCTTTCTTCATGAGCAACGGGGATGAACTTAAAGACATAAACCTCAAAGACATGCAGATGTTCCACAAAGAAAATGATGCAGCAGCCACAATCGCGCTAGTAGAAGTAGAGGATCCTTCATCTTATGGGGTTGCAAGGATGGAAGGCGACAAAATAGTAGAATTTGTCGAGAAGCCAAAGAAAGAAGAGGCTCCAAGCAGGCTGATCAACTCTGGGTTATACATAATAAATCCAGAAGTGGTAAGCACAATACCAGACGGATTCGCGATGATGGAAAAAGACGTGTTTCCAAGGCTTGCATCAGAAAACAAGCTATACGGGTTCAAGTTCAAAGGGCAATGGTTTGACACAGGAACATTCGAAAGGATGGAAAAAGCTGAAAAAGAATGGAAAGGTCTAAGCTAAGGTGAGACCATGAAATGCGACATGTGCGGAAAGGAAGGTATGCTGTTTCATGCAAAGGTAGAAGGTACAGTGCTTCAAGTATGCAAACAATGCGCAAGCTACGGTGAGATACTGTCAAGAGTGAAGCAGCCAAGGCCTGACAGCGCTGGCAGAGAAAAGAACTTCTATCCAAAACCAAAACAGGAAGAAGAGAAACAGGAGTTTGTCGTAGAAAACTATGCAAAGCTCATAAGAGACAAAAGAGAATCATTAGGATTAAAACAGGAAGAGCTTGCCCAAAAAATCAACGAAAGACTGTCATTGGTATCAAGCGTCGAGTCAGGAAAGCACATGCCGAGTATAAGCGTAGCAAGGAAGATAGGGAAATTTCTTGGGTTAAGATTAGTAGAAGAAGTATCTATGGGAGAT
>CAZGIN010000160.1:0-1614 GCA_964526585.1 uncultured Methanosarcinales archaeon | reverse complement strand
GATCTGACAAATTTTTCATATAAAAGCGAAGACCTTCCCCAGGGAATGGTTATCAATAAATCCTCACTGATCTTTTCACCTCAGTTCGTTGAGCTGGCATCCTTTGATTCAAAAATAGGCAGAAGCGATATAAATATGAAAGGCAGGATAGATAATTTTCTTGCATACTATTTCAGGGATGAGCTTTTAAAAGGTAAATTCGACTTTCAGTCAAACATGTTCGATGTGAATGAATTTATGACAGAAGATGCCCAGGGTGAGGTCGCTACTGAAGGAACTGCAGAAGAGGAAGAGCTAAGTGTTGTTGAAGTACCGGAAAATATAGATTTTCTCCTTAATACATCAATTGGTAAGATATTATATGATAAACTGGATATTACAAATTTTGCAGGCAGTGTTCATGTGCATGAAGGAATGGTGGAGATGAAGGATGTTGTTATGAATATGCTGGATGGTAATATGAAGCTGTCAGGATCATATTCAACACAGGATATGACCAAACCACAGGTTGATCTTGATATGATGATCAACAGGTTTGATATTCAGAAGTCGTTTAATGCATTCAATACAATACAAAAGCTGGCGCCTATTGCTGAAAACTGCACAGGTAGATTCTCTACGGGGCTGGTCTTTAAAAGCCTCCTTGCTGAGAATATGGATCCTGTGTATAATTCGATAGAAGGTGAAGGAAGGCTCAGAACACATGATGTTGTTGTTACCCGGTCGGATGTTATGGCAAAGATAGCTGACAAGATAAAGCAGAAAAAGTTTAAGGAGAATATGAAGCTGGAAGATCTTGACCTGTATTTTACAATAAAGGACGGCAAAGTGTCTGTTGAACCCTGTGAGACAACTTATGAGAATGCCAAAGCTCTCTTTGCCGGGTGGCAGGGTATTGACCAGACCCTGGGATATGTACTAAATATGAAGATACCGCGTTCTAATTTCGGGGATGAGGCAAATCAGCAGATCGAATCGTGGGTGTCGGATGCAAAAGCAAAAGGCATTGATGTAGATGTGGATAAATTCCTGGATTTTGATATAAACATTGGCGGTACCATCACTGATCCCAAGATCACGGTTAAGCTGAAAGATCCTTCAAGCGGTGCCATTGATGCAGTGAAAGACAAGATAAAGGAAGAAATAGACAAGAAGAAAGAAGAGCTGGAGAAAAAAGCAAGGGAAGAGGCGGATAAGCTTAAACAGAAAGCAGCAGAAGAAGCAGAGCGATTAAGGAAGGAAGCTGAGAAAAAATCCAAGGCAGCACAGGAAGAGGCGAAGAGAAAAGCCGAAGAGCTGAAGAAAAAAGCAGAAGCGGAAGCTAAAAAAGCCAAGGAAGAGGCAGCTAAGAAAGCCAAGGAAGAAGCCAAGAAGAAGTTTAAAGATATATGGTAGTTAAGATAATTTGAGAATTAGATAATTTGATAATTTGAAAATTAATCACGAACTGCTGAGTGAGGTTGATGACAAAGATGCGAAACACTTTATTATACACAATAAATAGGTTCAGGTGCTTGATACTATTATTATTTTTCTTTTTTATTTTGCTTGATGTGTTTGCAGATAAGGATGAATGTGTGAAGATCAGGAATAAAGAAGCTATCAGCCTGTATA
>CAZGIN010000159.1:0-1691 GCA_964526585.1 uncultured Methanosarcinales archaeon | reverse complement strand
GTCGGCTTAGACCACAGGCCAAAACCAACAAACTTTCCTGAACAGATAGAATATGCACAACAGCATGTTGAAGAAATTGGATTTGATGATGGAACATTTTCATTAGCCATCGCACATACAGGATTCCATCATGTGGGGAACGGGAATCCAAGTTATCAGGAAAAAGCTTTGGCTGAATTATACAGGGTGCTGAACAAAGGAGGAATGCTTAGGATTGCTGATCTTGAAGGAAATACTTTAGCATCGAGACTAAACGATGATTATGTTCCTAATCATGGGTGCAATTGTTCATGGCTCACAAAAGAAAGCATAAGAGACATGCTGAGGCAAGCAGGATTTGCTGATATACACATAGATACAGTAACTATCAGGTGGGATTTTGAAGATAAGTCTCAGCTTGAGGAAGCTGCACTATCGGTATTCTGTGTTAATTCCAAAACTTTGGGTGAGTATGGCTTACTGCAAGATCACAGCATAATCTTACCTTTCTTATATACAAGAGGCATCAAAAAATGAAACAAGACAAAAATCAAGCACTAAATCAAGAGCCACTTAACAGATTAACTATAATGGTTACTGATGACTGCAACCTAAGCTGCAGAGGCTGCGTAACAAATGCTCAGGATGGAAAACAAGGAAAAAGAACGATAGACCCAAATTTTGTAGGATCGCTTCTTGAAAATCGTGCAGAAAGCATTGCCGATCCTAAAACAGGTATGCTGTACATGTTCTTTTCAGGAAGGGGAGAACCTACATTAAGAATGGATATTATAGAGGAGATATACTCAAAGGCTACAGGAATATTAGGTAGAGAAAATCTGTATGTGGGGATACAAACTAATGGGGTATTCGGTGAAGAAACTCTTCAAAAGATATCAGAAATTTCTGACTTAGTGTGGGTATCTGTTGACGGAGCTCCAAAACAAAATGATGAAATAAGAAAATACGGAAGCAAATTAAGAACACAAGGAAAAAAAGGAAGATCATCAGAGTATATAACCCAAAATGTTAGAAGACTTCTTGAAGCAGGAATTGATGTGAGACTGCGTTCAACCATCCACCAAAGCAACTTGGTATTCCAAAAAGAACTTGTTGATTATGCTACCAGCTTAGGAATAAAAACAATAGTAGCTGAGCCAGCAATAAGATCGCCTTCGCTCACCGGAACTGGAGACATATACTTAATCGGGCTCAATGAATTTGTAGAAATGTTCATCGAAGCAAATAATCATGCAGCAAGCCAAGGAGTTGTGTACACTACGGGACTAATGGAAGAAGCACAAAAAGCATTTGGAAACGGAAAAGGAAGATGCAGAGAATGTTTTTGCATAAAACCTGAAGATGAACTGCCAAGAAGCATGACTCTTACAACAGACAATAGACTATCCGGATGCTACTTAGGATATGAAGACAATCTAAAAATGAGATCATTAACATTTGGGAAATGGGAAAAAGGAGAGATTGTAATAGACAAAAGCAGACTGTCAGAACTTATAAGATCGTACAAAGAGCAAGGATGCCATGGAAGATCGCTAATAGGCGATTCTGAAATAAGCCAAGAACTGCTAAGAAAACTATTTGATTATGCAGTATTTCCAGACAATATGCCCAGACATTCCTGAATGCAACCTGCCGGCAAACCCAAAATCTTTATAAGAGGAGGTTAAATCTAGCTGTGTATGGACAAGCAG
>CAZGIN010000158.1:0-1736 GCA_964526585.1 uncultured Methanosarcinales archaeon | reverse complement strand
TTTCGTCTTCTCAATATCCCCATCAAAGAAATTAGGATTGTTAATATAGCCGAATTTCCTCTTCCCGCCTAAAGTTGTGTATTCCCCCACTTTTACTGTCAGCCTTGCTCCTCTCTCTTTTAGGAATCTCTTCATCAAAAGCTCTTTTCTATCTCCTGCTGCATGAAGATAAGTGAAGAAAAGCTTTGTTGCATCTATGCATCCTGAAGACGTCACGACAACCTTTTTCTTTGGTATCCTTCCGATCAGCTCATAGAATTGAGCAATCCTTTGCATGTGGTTAAGCCTGTTCTCAGTCACTACTTTTCCATCTCTTATTATGCTGTGCAGAAGGTCTCCTCTCTCAAGCCTTTCTTCCATATCCTTAATATCATCATCAGTTAGGTCTTTTTTCTCAAGTTCTTCTTTTTCAAGGTCTGCTTTCGTAACCTTCTCCTTCCCTAATTCCAAAGGCCCGTAATATTGCGCCCTTAGCAAAGGAGTGAGGATTATACCATTACCAAGAGCAAGCTCAAACAAAGAATGATAGATTTTTCTATCATAAAAATTTCCCCTCTTTTGCATATCATTGAGTATCCTATCAGATATCTCATCAAGCTTTCTTGAAACTGTTTCTCTTTCCTCATCGCTTGCATGCTTCAGTTTCAGAAGCAATGCATGATGTATAGCTCTTGGAAGGTCGCTTGAGAACCAAAGATCATATTCCAGATCACCCTTTTTCTGCTCTTCAGTAAGCTTTATCCCTTTCTCATGGAGCATGCTTCCAGACCATCCTGTAAGCTTTCCCTCCATGTTGGTATGGGTCTTCCCATGGCCGAAGACATCGCACTCAAAGCTTGGCTCAAATGGCCTTTCTGAAGTTAATTCGCCCTTAAGAAGTTCCTCAAGTTTTCTCCTGGATCTCTCCATGAAAGGAGTTGAATCTTCCGGAACAACAATATCCCTTGCATTAGTAGGCAATAGGTATTCCTTAGACAACAAGAACTCTTTATACTGCTCAATATCTAGTTCCTCAATCATAGGCTCTAAGAATGCTTCTCTGTTTATATTTGTTGCCCTCCAGTATAGAATAAATACTCAAAACATCCTACTTATACATTATCAAGATTTAAATACTGAAAAAGATAAGTCCTAGTATGAACCCCCAGCTCCTTGAAGACATAGGCCTGACAAAACTAGAGATCAAAGTATATCTCACTATGCTTGATTTAGGCAATGCTGCTGCTGGAAAGATCTCTTCTAATTCTGGAGTCCATAGAAGGTCTGTATATGATGCATTAGACAGATTGATGGAAAAAGGCCTTGTTTCTGTCATAATCGTAAACAACCGCAAGGAATACCAGGCTGTAAATCCTGAAAGGCTTCTCGATCTTGTAAAAGAGAAAGAATCTAACATAAAGGATATCCTGCCTGAGCTTCTGCTGAAGTTCAGCTCTTCTAAAGATAAGCAGATCGCATCTTTTTACAGAGGAAAAGAAGGTATAAGGGCCATCCTTGACGAGCAGCTAAGGCTGAAAAAAACCATTTATGTCATCAGCGGAAGCAAAGACATATACAAATTGTTTCCTTATTACATAAAGCATTATGACGATTACAGGAAAAAGCATAAGATCAAGATCAAGATAATGTTCAACAATGATGCCAAGATACTTGAAAAGCCTCCTGTTACTGAAGTCAAATATCTCCCTAAAGAGCATGGAAGTTTGGCAGCTATCAACGTATATGGTGATAATGTA
>CAZGIN010000157.1:0-1742 GCA_964526585.1 uncultured Methanosarcinales archaeon | reverse complement strand
GAAAGGCCAACCGAAACACAGCAGACAACGACAGCATTCAAGGAAGGCATAATAAAAGACATATTTGTGCTGATAATAGGATTAGCAGCAGTCATATTTGGAAGTGATTATCTTATCAAAGAAGCATTATGGATGGCCCAGACTTTTTCTATTCCTGAAAATGTCATAGGGCTGAGCATGATAGCAGTAGGAACATCACTCCCTGAATTATCAGTATCGATAAGCGCAGTAAGGAAAGGACTCGGGGATATAGTAGTGGGAAACATCATAGGAAGCAACATAGCAAACATACTGCTGATAATAGGAGTTTCTTCGGCGATAAAAAACATACCTATAAATTTTATCACATTGACTGTTACAGCACCATTCATGCTCTTCATAGGATTCTTGCTACTGTTCTTTGTCTGGAAAGATTCCCAGATAAGAAAGTGGCAGGGAGCAACTTTATTAGTATTATACCTGGCATTTATGATTGGAATATTCAAGTATATAAGATAATCAGCTTTTCTTGACCTTAAGCTTGTCCTTTACAGCCTTATCAGAGATGATAGCAGAGTTCCCAGAAGGATCCTCGATGATCATCTTTAAGCTTTCCTTTCCCCATAAAACTCGCGTCAGCTTCTTCAATATGTTCTTTGCTTTCTTCTTGTCAGAATCTTCCTCTGAAGTTTCCCTCAAAACTTCAACCTGCTTCTTTATACGATTGATCACTCCTTCAACATTAGTGATATAACCATTGCTGGCTTCTCCAGGCTCGATAGAACCTACATGAGGGATCTTAACAGTCCCTGCAGAGGATTTGACAATCCTTATCTTTAAGTCCTCATCGCCCTGGATATCAATAGAATACTTAACCGGATCGTGCTGCTCAGAGCTCTCAACATCAGCCTTGTGATAATGGCAGTTAGAACAGGACATGCTGAACAAGAACACTTTCCCGAAATAAGGGATGTCCTTCTCCATCTCAGTAAGGGTTAAGTTGTTAGTATTGCAGAAAGGACATTGCTGCCCTGAAAGAACGTTAGGAGTTTCATCAACCATAGGATGCTAAAAAAAATAATCTGTATTTAAACATTTTGGTCAGATATCAGAAAGAACTTATCTAATCCTACGGCCAGTATTTACAGAAGAAGTATATTCGCTGATGTTCTTCAGGTGTTCTGGAAACACAACCTTCACAGAACGATCGATATTATCCTTAAGGGCAAAATACATGCACAGCTCAAAACTTGGAGACTTGGCATCAAGAAGCTCCTCAATGTCATAAATGAGAGATATCCTCCCTTTGTAAACCTTCAAAGCAAGAGTCATGCCTTGAGGAAACAAGACAGCCAAAGAATCTTCGATATGCTTTGTATCATCAAGAAATCTCTTAGAATCCATATCTGAAAGCGAAAGAGCAAACTTCCTAGGAGACATCCTGGAGATAATCTGGGAGTATAAATCCTTCAATGAAAGATTTGTGTTAAAGAATATCCTGAAATTCCTGAGACTAGGAGACCTTCCTGACAACTCGATATCCAAAGGAGGATATTTCTTATCAAACAAATCAAGAGACTCCTTGAAAAGCTTAACATCCTCAGATAAGTTAGTATCGTAATGCTCAGCATGGTCCTGAAGATCATGAAAGATGCTCAGAAGAAGCCTGAAATCCCTAGTGAACTCGGATTTATCAAATGGATCAAAACCGTCGCAAATATTGTACATTAGAGAAAAATAGAATCAAGAGTATATAAAATTTA
>CAZGIN010000156.1:0-1751 GCA_964526585.1 uncultured Methanosarcinales archaeon | reverse complement strand
GAGGATGCTCCTGATACTGACTTCACAGGAATATTTCCTGATGAGACTTGTGCAGACGATCCTGCTGGCTGCACCGCCTCTGAGGCATATGGGGAGTCCATCCCTATTGAAGAGCAGGAACTTGTTAAGAATTACTTTTTGAATGTTGTTAGATGAGGTGTTTGATATGAAAAACTTTAGTGCACAGTTTGATGCTTTGAAAAAAGAGGTCGGCAAGGTTATTGTCGGCCAGGAGGAGATCGTTGAGCAGGTCTTGATAGCTATCATGACTGGCAACAATGCTCTGCTTGAGGGCTATCCGGGTGTCGCAAAAACTTTGTTGGTCAGGACTTTGGCTGATGCTCTTGACCTGAAGTTCTCTAGGATCCAGAATACTCCTGACTTGATGCCTTCTGACATCACTGGAACATATGTTATCGAGGAAGTCAGCGGAAAGCGTAAGTTCCAGCTGCAGCCTGGCCCTATTTTTGCGAATATTGTCTTGGCTGACGAGATCAACAGGGCAACTCCTAAGACGCAGTCTGCTTTGCTTGAGGCGATGCAGGAGCATCAGGTAACTATAGGGACAACAACTTATGAGCTTGACAAGCCTTTCTTTGTCCTTGCTACGCAGAATCCCATTGAGCAGGAGGGAACATATCCTCTTCCTGAAGCGCAGGCTGACCGTTTCCTGCTTAAGCTTAAGGTGGGTTATCCTTCTCCTGAAGAGGAGTATGAGATCGTTGAGAGGTATACTTCCGAGAGCGCTCCTAAGGAGCCTAAGAGGATCTTCTCTAAGAACCAGCTTCTTGAGCTTCAGCATTATACCAAGCTTGTTCCTATCAGCAATGCGCATAAAGCTCGTGTTGTGAAGCTTATCAATGCTACGCGCACTGACAAGACCCATCTGTTGTATGGAGCTTCTCCAAGGGCTTCGATAGGATTGATCCTTGCTGCTAAAGCTAGAGCTTTGCTTAAAGGAAGAGCTAATGTAACAAATGAGGATATCAATTCAATGGCTTATCCGATACTGAGGCATCGTATAATACTTAATTTTGAGTCTGAGAGGAAGGGCGTTACTACTGATGATGCTATTAAGAATCTGCTTGAGAAGGTGAAATGATCATAAAATGATTGACATATCTTTCATTAAGCAGCTTGAACGCTTCTCATTGGTCGTGCATAAGAGAGTTACTTCTAATTATATCGGTTCAAGGAGGTCTATCGCTGAGGGAAAGGGTATTGTCTTCCGTGATCATAGGATCTATTCTCAGGGCGATGATTTCCGTAATATTGATTGGAAGGTCTATGCAAGGACTGATGATCTTTACATAAGAAATTTTGAGGAGGAGAGAAGCCTTCTCACGCATGTCATAATCGATAAGTCAAAAAGTATGGATTATGGAAGGAAGATCACAAAGCTTGATTATGCGTCTATGCTTGGTGTAGGTTTTGCTTACCTTGCTATAAAGGATAATGAGAAGGCCATGTTTGCCACTTTTTCAGACAAGCTTGATGTGTTCCGCCCTCATCGGGGCATGAGGCAGTTAGGGACATTCATAGATCACCTTAACAGCCTTAAGCCTGATAAAGAATCAAGGCTTTTGGATGCTATACTTCAGTACAAGAAGTTCCTTAATACGAGGTCTGCTGTCATCATCATATCTGATTTTTTGTTCCCTTTGGAGGAGATCAAGGAGGCTTTCCTTCATTTTGGCAAGCAGGAAGTTAAGGTGATACAGGTTTTAGATCCTATCGAGAAGAATCTCCGT
>CAZGIN010000155.1:0-1778 GCA_964526585.1 uncultured Methanosarcinales archaeon | reverse complement strand
CGCAGGAACAACGGGGCTTCTGTCAGTGAACTTATCAGCACCTCAACAGACGACGTAAATTGGGGATTCTCAAACGAGACCTCAGGAGCCTCAAAATACCGCAAGTGGGTTTACATCCCAAAGAACTCTACACGAGTAGAGATAAAGCTTGGAAATAATGATTCGACATTATATGTTAACGAATTCCTAAGAGGCTCCTCTATCGAAAGATGGTCTCCATTAAGGTTTGGGCAGGGCCTGACAAAAGGGCAATATAATCTGTTCGCTGTAGACGGCGCTATCCCTTCCTTTGGATTGAGGGTCTATGAAGGATTCACCCACCGGGGAGGGACCGTGGTCAGCTCTACAACAAATTATCCTTTAAGCATAAGATGGGGCATAAGCGGCGTAGTTTCAAATACAGATAGAGACTTATTCACCGCATATCCTGGAGATAATCTCACAGCAAATGTAAGGATCACAAATCAGCATTCTTCTGCAAGAAACGTTTCTGTAGTGATCAAGGTAGTGGATGCTGGAAATGCTCAGACTACAACTTATGTAGATACTGTAGAAGTTGTTCCTGCCTTATCTACTTTGACGACATCATACAACCTGGCTATCTCCTCTTCAACCACATCCGGATCAAGCATCACTCTTGATTCGCGGAGATCAAAGATCTTGAGGATAATGTATGGCTGCGGGCTTCCAACGTGAATGATTACTCTGCTTCAAACAAGATATTTGATGATACATACTGGGGTGATTCAGATACCATAAGCTCAAGCCTGGCAACATACTATAGGAAGCATATCTGGCTTCCTGAAACCACCTCAAAAGTTGAGATAAATTTCACAGGAGTTGAAAGCCTGTGGATAAACGGCTTGGGATACACCCCGCAAAACAATATGTTCTATGAGTACAACCTGGATACCGGAGTAGACAACGTTATTGCATTCAAGGCTTCAGGAACAGATGCTCAGTTCATCATATATAATGACAACCCTGTGCTTTCTACTGATCTTTCTGTAGTGAACATAACCGGGCTTAACGCGACATACGGCCAGGATTCTGAGGTAGATTTCAATTATACTATCAGGAACTCCGGAGAGCTTGATGCCGAGGATTTCATCGTGTATACTTATGCTACCAACGGGAGATATACTGTAGTGGTGAACAGGTCTAATGTCACGCTTCCTGCATTCACGGACTTAAACTTGTCAGGAAGATACTTCACTTCTACAAGAGCAGGATACTACAACATGACAGTTTATGTTGATGAGACTAATGCGATAATAGAAGATTCTGAAGAGAACAATATCCTGGCAGGAAATTTCACTGTCTTGGGGCTTGCTGTATATCTTAACTCTCCGGATAACAACACTTATCTCGCTTCATCATCGCAGGATTTCAACTGCAGCGCTGAATCCGTAAGGGTGGGAAATATAACCAGGCTTGAGTTCTGGTTTGGAAACTCAACCGATTTCGTCCTTTATGATAATATCTCGCTTAACGCACCTGAATACAGTAAAGTGTTTACTGTAAGCGGCATCACTCCAGGGGATTATTCATGGAACTGCCGGGCAAACAACTCAAACATACAGGCATTCGCTCCTGAAAACCATACTGTCCATAAGCTGACTCCTCCATGGACAAACATCACGCCTCCAGAAGGTGTCTTTGAGCCGCCAAGCAGCCTGGTCGGAACCCATGAGAATAATTTCACTATCCTGCTGCAGAACGCTACGATCACTCCTTCGCAGACAGTCGTGTGTGAAGTCAAGATGCCAGATAGCTCG
>CAZGIN010000154.1:0-1808 GCA_964526585.1 uncultured Methanosarcinales archaeon | reverse complement strand
GTCATCAACAACAAAGACATAGCCAAATCTTATCTGAATTATTTCAACATGCTTTGGAGTATCGCTGAGGAGTAGTAAAGCTTATATCTAAATCCAGAATTAAGAGGTTATGGAGCTTAATATCAATACGCTTGAATATCTAAGGATGGCTCATTTTAGTGCTACTTACGAATGCCCTTTCACATGCCCTAAATGCTTTAGGATTGACCCTGCAGAAGCTCTGAAAAGGGATGCTCCAGGTATATTTGATATTCTCCCAGATGCTGCCCGCCCGCTCGATAAAGGTGAGCAGCTGTCTATGCTTGAGCAGCTTGTTGATTTTGGGATAGAGAGGTTTAAGATCACCGGCGGGGAGCCTCTCCTATACTCAGTAAGAGGAAATGTTGCCAGCCTTGTATCCGATGCTTCTGCATTTCGAACAAAAGATCCGAAAACTGGAAAATGCTCTGATAATAGCCTTCAGGTGAGTATACACACTACTGGAACTATCTTGCCATCTGATTTTATAGAAGTCGTAAGAGAAAACCCCAATGCAGACTTTAGTTTCTCTTTAGACCATAAGGATCCTGAAGAAGTGAAGAAACTTCAAGGAGGCATGCGATTGCATGTTTTGGAGAGAAATATCGAGCGCCTTAAAAGAGCAGGGCTGAGGTTCTCCCTGAAGACAGTATTTTCTGGCGCAAATTTCGGATTCTTGATGGATAGGTCAGACGAATTTATCGATCATATAGCCGGACTTGGCCCGTATTTCTGGAAGTTTAAAGCCTATATTCCTACAAAGGACGATAATAGGGATGAGTATGAGCTGACCCCGGAACAAGAAAGGATGTTTAAAGAAAAGTATAGTGCAAAGCTTGCAGCACATCATTACTTTGGTGGAGCAGACCCCAACCTTCAAAAGAACGTAAGATTCCTGATTATCGGAAGGGACGACCACACTATTTTTCCATATGTATTGATACAAGAGAACGGCGCGGTATACTCTAGCGCTCATGAAGGCCCTGAAGTTTATGTCGGCCACATAAGGCAAGAGCCTATTACAGTTATCTGGCCCAGGATCCTTGGATACAAAAGTGCCGGCATTGCCTTAGGAAACCGTATCGAAGCAGCAGTCGGCAAAGAAAATTATCATAGTTGGCTTTTTAGCCCCAATAGATCATTTGATAAGAAACAACCGATGGAACTTCTCCTTAAAAGAGATCTTGATCCGATCATCTCAATGCTCGATAGAGGCCAAATCTAAGAACTCCTCCAGATAATCCTCAGCAACTTCAGAACTTTCAATAACCAAAATGTTCTCATCATTTCGTTCATTCCCGCTGGAAGTAGGGTTGAAGCTGCCTGTAACTACTGTTTTTTCATCGATCACAAAAACTTTGTGATGCATCACTGCAGGATTCTTGTCCGGAACAACAGTAACATCATTCTCAGTAAGATGCTTGAACATATTGTACTGCATGTTTATCCTCTGTTTCTCCATCACTCCTTTGACTTCAACTCCTGACTTGCTCTTATTGATAAGAACATCGGCTATATCTTTGTCGGTAAAGGAAAATACCATAAACCTTATCGAAGATTCTGCTGTCTCTAACACCCTAATAATTTCATCTTTGCAATTATCCTCAGGACAGAATAGATTAGTAACATTGACGCCTCCCCCTATAATTTTCCTATACTTAACCCTCTCACCTTTTCCAAAATTTCCGTCCCATATCTCTCCAAACTCATCCTGATAATTAGCTGCTATCACATCAGATTTTATCACAACAACATTGTTGTTGTTCTTTTCTATCCCGTTATGCGTTGGA
>CAZGIN010000153.1:0-1855 GCA_964526585.1 uncultured Methanosarcinales archaeon | reverse complement strand
AAGATCATCTACACATTAGATTTTGATGCGCGCATGCCTCTCTCGCAGCTTGCTAAGAAAGTCGGCTTGTCAAAGCAGGTTGCAAAATACCGTCTAGACCAATTAAGGAAGAGAGGCATAATCCAGGGTTTCTATACTGACATCAATCCTTCGAGGATAGGTTTGGATATCTATCTTGTATATCTCAGCTTTCATAAGCTTCCTCCTGATAAGGAAAAAGAGCTGATTGCGCATCTCTCAGGCCATGAAAGGGTCGGGGTGAACGCTTCTATGCAGGGCAAGTGGGATTATACTTTGGGGATATGGGCTGAGGGAGTATATGCTTTCAGGGATATCTATGGCCAGATCATGGGAAAGTGGGAAAATTATGTAAAGAAGAAGACTATCATGATACCTACAGATTTCTTTTACTATAAGCCTAAGCAGATCTTGGAAAAGAAAGAGAGCCGCCGCATATTTATGAGGGGAAAACGCGACATAGTAGATCTCGACGAGAAAGACAGGATAATTCTTACTGATCTTTCAGAAGATGCCAGGATTTCTTTGGTCGAGCTTGGAAAGAAAGCCAAGATGACAGCTAATGGTGTTAAGCAGCGTATTAAGAATCTCGAAAAGAATAAGGTCATACTCGGATATAGGGTTATGATTAATTATCCTAAGTTAGGGTTTATTCATTATCGTGTCTTCCTTCATCTGGAGAACATCACAGATGCCAAAGAGAACAGCCTCATCGAGTTCCTTGGGCATGACAAGAGCGTGATATCTGTAACAAAAAGTATAGGATATGCTGAGCTGGAGTTCCGTTCTGTAGTCAAAGATGTTAACGAGTTCTACGAGCTCATAAGCAGGCTCCGCTCGAAGTTTGCAGACATCATTAAAGATTACGAATCCATGATATATTTGAGATTCCATGAATCCTTGAATTATTTCCCTGTTTTGGGCTCAGGATGAAATCTTAGAAACAAATTTTTAACTACTCCTTGAAGGCAAAAGTTTATAAGTTAAGAAGTAACTTTTAGTGTGGGGATAGAATGGTTTTTTCATTGATCAAATCTAGGATAAAGAAAGCGTTCGCTTTCGGAAAGTACGCTTTATTTTCAGCTGCGATTCTTGCTGGCTGTTCTTCTAGTGAGAGCATTCCTTCTGCTGATACTTCTTTGAAGGATCGTATCCTATCATATTATTCAAATGTAGAAGATCCGCTTGATTTTGCTGATGCCTTAATGGATAAGGATTTAGACGATCTTTTTACGACTTCTGAAGAGACTGAGTTTGAAGAGAAATATCCTAATCTGAATGTGTTTGGCACTCCTGAAAATATGAGGAGATATCCTCTTGATACAGTTTCACAGGCAATAGAATGGTTTCCTAAAGAAACTTTTGAGGCTATCCATTATGATTTGGTTCTTGCTCAAAGCTCTGTTATCTCTTCTAATTTTGTGGATTATTCGGTTCTTCAGGAAGGAGGCCATTGTGATCATAATAATCAAGTTATAGCAATTTTTAATCTGGATCTTGGAACTATCGTTCATGAGTTTGCGCATGCATTCCATCTTACTGACGAATCCGTAACAAATAGAATTAATGAAAAGTGGAGCGCTCTTGAGATAATAGTAGACGAAGAGACAAGGAAGATAACTGATGCTTACGGCGATCCCTCTCTTCTTGGGCCTTTTTCTATGTATGATTGCTTAGCGGTTGAATGGGAAGACGGAGAATCTGATCCGAGATATGGGTTTGCAAGGCCTTATGCTGCCAATAATATCAATGAAGATGTTGCGTGCACTGTTGAGGCCATATATAATCGTGTAAATATTGGCTCTAAAGAGTCTTATGATGTATTTCTCCAGAAAGC
>CAZGIN010000152.1:0-1877 GCA_964526585.1 uncultured Methanosarcinales archaeon | reverse complement strand
AGACCCCTTGAGATAAAATGGGATTTGGAGATCGGGATCAAAGCAGCCAGCTGCGACTCCTCCTTATCTTCAGGCCCTCCAAAGATTATCTTAAGGCGCTGCTTCTCGTCAGGCTGGAAATACAACCCGTTGCCCTGGTCAGCGATGCTCTGCATCAATTCTGTATTAGTGCCTTCACCTAATCCGACAGTGAATATCCTTATGCCCTCATCCACAGCACGGGCAACAGCATTCTCAACATGATAATAATTTGTCTTAGGAGTCTGGCCGTCTGAAATTAATATTATATTCTTGGAACCTTTTGCATCCCTCAACACTTCAGCAGCAAGATCGATAGCATCCCAATAGATAGTTCCTCCGCCAGGCTGCAAAGAGGCGATAGCAGACTTGTTTATGCCGTCCCCAACAGGTATTAAAGGACGTACAATCCTTGGAACACCATGGAACTCTATGACAGAAGCAAGATTATTAGAAGCAAAATCGTCGAGGATCTCTATAGCAAGAGCCTTGGCAAAATCAACCCTTGAGCTGGCTGAGGTAGAGCTGAACAACACTCCTGAACTTGTTGAAGTATCTATCAGTATAACAGCGCTGATATCAGGGCTTTCCTTGGGAGAGGGTTTTGCTTTCCCTATCCATGCAGGAAGAAGAGTTTCAGTCAAGGAACTCTTGTAATAACCCCTGTCAAAAGAATTCTCTCCCCCAATGAACAACAAGCCATTGCCGTCAATGACATATTGAGTGAGCATATCGATCTTAGGATCTATCATGCCTGCATGGATATCATTGAAGATAACAGCATGATATTTTGAGATGTCATCAGGAAGATATGCCTGCTTATCGATATCATAGATGTCTTTTATATTGTTATACAAAGGAGAATCTTTTTCAGTGATGAAAAGGATCTTCGGCTTAGGAACTACATGAATAGTCTTGTAGAACACATTATTCTGTGAGAAATGATCATCTGTTACGATACGGGCCTCAAGCTTATGATAACCGAGAGAAGGACGTATAGAAAACTTGTTACCGCTCATGCTTACTGTATTTCCATCAAGATTGACATCCAAAGAATAGCCTGGAGAGCCCACTTCCCTTATGTTTACCTTATACTCCTCTTCAGAGCCAAGAATCAGCTCTGAAGCTCCAGTAATCTCAACGCTTGCATCATTGTATATAGAATCAAGCTTCAAAGCGTTTACAGTCGAGTTAAGATTGGAAGCGAACAAGACCATATCACCAAGAGGCTTTCCTGAATTAGAGTTCCCGTCAGTTATGAGAAGGATGTTCTCATCCTGGCCAACATTGTTGACAAGAGCATCCCCCAAAGCAGAACGCTCGCCAGAAGCTATGACTTTAGACTCAACAGGAAGATACTCAGAAAGCCTGCTCAACAGCTCTGGAACAGCGCTGGAATCATACAAGCTGAAAGAAGATGAGTTATCGATAAGCACCTTCAGCGAGATGTCTCCAGGAACAGTGTACTCAGTAAGCTTGTAAGGAGTAGCTATAGCTATAAGGATGAGGGAGAATATCAATATCCTTGAGAACGTAACAAAAATCTTCATCGGAAGCGATCTCCTATTGAACTCGACAAGCTCATCTTTTGTGTTGAACGAGACAAACCTCTTCTTTATCAAGACGAAAAGGATGAATACAGCAATGGGGATGCCCAGCAACGCATAAAAGTACTGGAAGCACCAGCCAAACCAGCACAAGTTAAGATTGAACACAGGAAGGCTGAACATCAGAAGTCACCCCTAAGCTTGACATAGAATATCTCGACCAGAAGCAAAGCAAGAACTATCAAAAGAGCGTATATCTCAAAATTAATGTCCTTCTGAGAAACTCTTGCGCCAGAATCATAAGCCTTTGAC
>CAZGIN010000151.1:0-1892 GCA_964526585.1 uncultured Methanosarcinales archaeon | reverse complement strand
GAAACAACACTCATCAAATGGATAGAGAAAGAAGTTTCTGAAAAGAAGGCTTACCGAAACAAATCGCACCTTATAGAGACAGCGCTGGAGATGCTGAAAGAGAAAGAAGACCTTAAGAGGAAAAAATAATGGCTGAGTATGACATAATAAGGGAAGGAGAAGACACCATACTTAGGATAGACTACAGCCAGGAGATACTGCCTCCAAGCATAGAAGACAACCCCAAAACAATGGCGAAAGCTGTTGAAGTGCTGAAAGAGGCAAGAGATGTTACAAAGATCGTGTTCTACCAGAAAAGGAACTATGAATATGATTATTCACAAGTTGTGCTGCTGAGAGAAGTAGCAGACCTGCATAACAAGATAATCAAGCAGGGAGTGCTGAAGCACAGCTATCTTCAAACTCCCAGATGCCAGAAGTTTACAGACAGATGGTATACGCAGCTGCAGAACCTGTTCTTCCACCTGTACAAAAGCGATCCGCTAGGAGCATATGTTGAGCTGAAAAGGCTTCACAGGGACGAGAAGATAATGCTCTCCAAAACATATGATGAAGCAGAGAAAGAAGCGATACAAAGATACCTGCAGATACTGCAATACATAATAGGAGAGATGGAAAAAACGCAACTGCTGAAGATAGCAAAGCCATATCTGATAGGATACAGATTAGGAGACAGGACAGTATACAACAGGATATTCTCTGCGACGATAAAGCCTGACTTCATGTACACAAAGCTGATGTCAGACTATCCTCCAGACGCAGAAGAGGTAGACAGCTATAAGATAGGAGAAACTGAAATAACGATCTTCGACCAGCCAGAAAGCGTGCAGACATTATATCACATGCTGCCGCCAGAATTCAGGCTTTCTGAAGACAAGTATGCACTGCTCGACCTTGCAAGAAAAGTCATGGCAGAACACAAGCCAAAAAGATCAGAATTCGTAGATCCAAAAAGGATGAGAAGCGTATTCACAAACATAGGAAAAGATCTACTGGAAGAACTGTCAGAAAACAAAGGGATGAGGCTGAAAGACAAGGAACTAGACCAGATGACAGACATACTGGTAAGGTATACAGTAGGATTTGGGCTGATCGAAGTATTATTGCAGGATGAGAACATACAAGACATATCTGTCAACAGCCCATTAGGAAGGATACCCCTGTTCATAGTGCATGGAGACTATCATGACTGCGTTACAAACATAATACCGACAATAACAGAAGCAGAAAGCTGGGCATCAAAACTAAGATTGATATCAGGAAGGCCACTAGATGAGGCAAACCCGATATTAGATACAGAGCTTGAGCTGCCAGGAGCAAACACAAGAGTAAGCGCGATAACAGCACCTCTTGACCCAACCGGAATAGCATTCAGCTTTAGAAGACATAGGGACAGGCCATGGACAATCCCATTGTTCATCAAAAACAAGATGATAACAAACCTCGCAGGAGGGCTGCTTAGCTTTCTTGTAGATGGGACAAGAAGCATGCTCATAGCAGGAACAAGAAGCAGCGGAAAAAGCTCGTTCTTGTCGTCAATGCTGATAGAGATAATGAGGAGATACAGGATAATAACAGTTGAAGATACCTTAGAGCTGCCGACAAAATCAATGAGAGAGCTGGGATATAACATACAGCCGATGAAAGTAAGCTCAGCATTAGGAGGAAAATCAACAGAAGTAAGCGCATCAGACGGAATAAGAAGCACGTTAAGATTAGGGGATTCTGCGCTGATAGTAGGAGAGGTAAGATCAAAAGAAGCGATCGCGCTGTACGAAGCGATGAGAGTAGGGGCAGCAGCAAATGTAGTAGCAGGAACGATCCACGGAGACTCCCCATATGGAGTATTTGACAGGGTAGTAAATGATTTAAACGTTCCAAGAACAAGCTTT
>CAZGIN010000150.1:0-1941 GCA_964526585.1 uncultured Methanosarcinales archaeon | reverse complement strand
ATCTGAAGCAGATTGCGCAGCAAAAGAACTGCCTTCCTGATTTTGTATCATACTGTATAGATAATGATCTTCCTTATGTCTATAACCATCCTTTTTGGTTCCAGCCTGGAGAAACCCCAAATTACCTTATCATTCCTACTCTTGTCTCTTTGTTTCCTGTCGTTGAGTACAATATGCACAGCATAAGGAAAAAGAACCGTATGGTTGCTGAGATGGCAAGAGAATTGAAGGCCGGCCTGGTCGCTTCTACTGATACCCATAACGGCCTTATTGGAAGGGCTTATACTCTTGCTGAAGGCTCTGATTTTAGGGAGTGGTTTGATAATGTCAAGCATGGAAACTCTTATGTTCTTCCCCGCGATTTTTCTGCGCAGACCATCACTGCTGAGGTCCGTTCCTGGATTTCTCTCGTCACGATGCATGGTATAGAAGCTCTTGGCAGTAAGGTGAAGCTTACAGAGATACCTTTGATCGATAAGACTATCGAGTTTTATTCGAAGTATCTTAGGTATGTCCCGCTTGTTGGAGCTGCTGTCAGAAAGTCTGTCTCGACTCTGGCGTATGTAGGATTCATATCCCAGGTTTATCTTTGGTTTGAGAATTATCAGGCAGGCAAGATCGCTGAAGCTTTGGGTTTTCATTAAGGCTGTGTTGAAATAGTCTAGCAGCATAAGGTCGAGCATTTCTAGATAATCTTAGCAGAAGGAGCCCCTCGTCGAACACTCACGGTGACGCCCGTGAGTTGCCGGGAAACCCTTTGCGTTTACCGAGCATGCGCTGGTACTGATGCATTCACTGTACTATGCGAGAAGCTGCTAGTCGAGCGTATAGCGAGAAGTTCAACACAGCCTTTTCTTAAGTTAGATTTATATATCTAAAAATTTAAGGCTCTATTATGGCAGATGCTCCTGTTTATCTCTGGACTGGTAATGGATGGGGCAAATCTACTAGTGCTTTCGGCGCAGCATTGCGCGCTTTAGGCCATGGTTATAAGGTTTCTATCATCCAGTTCATGAAAGGAAGAAAAGATACTATTGGAGAGTATCATGCAAGAAAGTTTCTTGGAAAAAAGTTCAGCATCCGGCAGTTTGGCAGGAAAGGCTGGGTTAACCTCAAGTCTCCTTCTAAAGCTGACAAAGATTTAGCGAAAAAAGGACTGGAAGCAGCAGAAGCAGAAGCTAAAAAGAAGCCGTTCTTGCTCATCCTGGATGAGATCAATATCGCTGTCAAGATAGGTCTCCTAAAAGAATCAGACATCCTATCTTTCCTGGACAGGATCCCGAAAAGCGTTCATGTTTATCTGACTGGAAGATATGCCCCAAAAGGCCTTATGAAGCGTGCTGATTTTGTCAATATAATCACGATGAAGAAAGGCCCGAAGAAGTTGGTTGGTGAGAAAGGGATTGATTACTGATGGCATTCTCAAAGGCTGCAAGGTTTATTCTTAAGGAGCGTTCTAATATTCCATCTTACGATGTTTTGTTCCGAAAAGTCTCAAAGGTTGTGGCTTCTGCTGATAAAAAGTACAAAGGAGATCCGAAAGAATCCGAGAAAGAATTTTATTCTATCCTCTCAAGATTGGATTTTCTTCCCAATTCTCCTGCATTATTCAACGCAAATAATAAGATAAGGCAGCTCTCTGCATGCTTTGTCCTTCCTGTTGAGGATAACATCAACAGCATATTTGATACGCTTAAGCTTGCTGCCATCATCCACAAGTCAGGCGGCGGAACCGGTTTCTCTTTCTCGCATCTGAGGCCTAAGGGGGATATAATCAGGACTACTAATACTGCCTCTTCCGGCCTGGTATCTTTCATAAAGATGTTTGACTGTGAGACTGAGCACATCAAGGAAGGAGGCATGCGCCGCGGCGCAAATATGGCTGTGCTAAGCGTCCATCATCCTGACATTAAGGAGTTCATATCCTCAAAAGTCAACGGG
>CAZGIN010000149.1:0-2012 GCA_964526585.1 uncultured Methanosarcinales archaeon | reverse complement strand
TTTATAAATATCAGCGATATTATCTTTTTTAGGGGGGAAATCTTGGGGTTGAATGAAATAATCCAGGCACTAGAGAAATTCAACTTAGCCAGAGCTGCGCAGGAAGTTAGGAAAAGAGCTGAACTGGACCAAGGTGCAGCAGAAATATACGGGATACTGCAGCTGAAGCTGCATTTAGGTTCAGAAGGCAGCAATGAGGATCTTCAAGCATTATTAGGAAAGGATGAATCACCAGATGAACAGACATTGTCTACAGCTGACCTGGATGAGCCTCCAGCGAGCTTTCCAGTCTGGAAAGGAGGAGATGATGATGCTCCTGATATCTCAGACAGGACTATGGCGATCAAAAGAGATGACTATGAACTGATACAAGATGCTATAGCACAAGCACAGTCTCCGATGGAGGAAATACAAGATCCAACAGAGCAATCAGGATCGTTTCCAGCTCTTGGAGCAAGAGTGAGGATACCTCCTGAGGACAGGATAAGCATAGAAGATGATGCAGGCTCAATGTTAAGCCTTGAGACACAGATACAGAAGCTCATACCAGACTTCAAATGGTTCTGGGATGAGAATACAGGAACATTGGGGAGCAGGCCTACTTCATACTTCTTAGAAGATTACATGGAATTCATGCCTCAGCATATAACAGGAGTGAGGGAAGACATAAGGGAATATGAGGAGACGGGAAATATCTCCCAAAGGCTGATATCTTTCTCAGCAGGCTATTCTAGATGGGTTGCACTTACAAAGCTGCACAAATCAAAGAGATGGAAAGAGCCATTAGATGAGTTCATGAGCAGAAGGTTCACACAATATGCAAGCGGAAAGACAAGGACATCCATATTAGCAAAAGGCCTGACAGGATTCTTCAGCAGAAGGTCATCATTTGGCCCTAAGATGATGGATCCTGCGGTAATGGATTTCATAAGGGGAAGAGAAGAAAGATATGAAAAGATATTTACTTTAAGGGACCGAAAGACAACTGATAATATCTACTATAATCTTGAGACTGCAGTAAGAAGCGGGCTGAAGGCGTTCAAGAAGGTATATGAAACTCTTCCAGGGAAATGCCAGATACAACATCTAGTGGAGGCGGCAAAGTTCATGTATGCTGCATTTGAAGGCAGCAGGCCGTCAAGTCTGGATACAAAAGAGTTCATAGAGATGGAGCCTGAGCACAGGTCTATAGTAGAAAAAGCCGCAAGAGCTTACTATTCTAGGATATCACAAGGAAAAGGTGGAGATCCTGGAACTAAGCAGTTTGGGGAGATGCTAAGAGCGTATGCAGTGCTCAAATATGCAGGAGAAATTAGCTCAAAAAGGAGAGCTGACAACAGAAAGCTAAAAAATTACCTTACTAAACCTGATTTCAGGGAATCCAGGCTGCTCCAGACACTGGAGAACAGGATGGAGAGCGAAAAGCTCAGCGTGAAGGAGTTCCCTAGCCTGGAAAAGCAAAAAGTTTTAGGATACATAAAGAATTCCAAAGATTACAGATCAGTAGAAGAGTGCGTAATACGGGCATCAAGATCGCCAAAGAGATCAGTAAGAAAACATTTCGAAAAGCTGAACAAAAAGATAAGTGACTATCAGAATAATGTTAAAACAAAAGGCAGGGGGGAAGTTAAAATGGCACAACCGATAGACGATGATGTGATGTGGGAAGGAGCTCTAGAGTTCCTTAAACAACATCCTGAAAAAACCTTAAGGGTGGATTTCCAATCAAATAGGGGAACTTACTTTGTAATGGTCAAAGACGGGCAACCATGTCCGATATCTGCGCCAAAGGGAGATATCCGGGCAGCATTTTCTGCAGCAAATATTCCTGTGCCAAAGCCTGAAGAGATAATAGCATATCATCATGGAGCTATGCCTGAGGATATACCTGAAGAAGTCCGGAGATGGCCTCAAAGCGCTCAACCTGCTGCTACAATAGAAGATAGGCTTGCAGAAGGATTTGGAGGGCAGCCAACAGCTTCAGATGATGTTCCTGCTTCGGGAGTCCAGCC
>CAZGIN010000148.1:0-2040 GCA_964526585.1 uncultured Methanosarcinales archaeon | reverse complement strand
TTAAACCTCCATCATCCTTCATTTATTATTTTTATCTTCATGCTTCTGCCCTTCCTTGTAAAGTAGGACAACCTCATCGCGATCAAGCCACATTCCGCCGCACTTAGGGCAGACATCTAAAGTGGCTTTGCTAGGGTGTTTGATCTTTTTCATTATGATCTTGCACCTAGGACAATCGAGATCAGCATTCTGAAACTTTTCCATATCTTCTTTTGACTTTTTCTCTTTTGACATCATCACCAACCTCCGCTGAAGCCTCCTCCACCAAATCCTCCTCCGCCTCCGGAGAAGCCTCCAAAACCGCCGCCGCCTCTGAACATGCCGGAAGCAGCGCCTATGTAGAAAGCAGCAGGGAGCGAGCCTCTGCCTCTCTTTTTATCATTCTTTGCGATTATGAAAGCAAGTATGCTGAAGAAGATTATTATGAATATCAGAGATCCCATAAGGTTATAGAAGTTTTTCATATCTTGGTCGACTGGATCGACATTTATATCCTTCGGAAGTATATCAGAATCTTCTGTGTTAAGAGTTCTCTGCATCACAGCCTTCATGCCAGCAAGGATACCATCTGAATAATCGTTGCTCTTAAAATACGGCACCATATAATCCCTTGACATGCTGCCGAGCCATGCAGAATTAAGCACATCTTCCAATCCATAACCGACTTCCCATCTGTATTTACGGTCATCAACAGCGATGAAAAACAATAAACCTGTATCCAATCCAGACCTGCCTATCTTATTGTCTTCGGCAATCTTAAGGGAATATTCTTCCAATGTAGTGTCATCTGGGATCTTATCAGTTGTGAATATCACGAACTGCACAGAAGTCTGGTCTTCGAAATCTCTTAACGACTGTTCGACTAGCTGAGCCTGCTGAGGGCTGAAAAGGTTGGCATTGTCCTGCAGATACATAGAGACTTTAGTGTCCTGCGCAAATACAGGAATGGCTAACAATATAAGCACCAGCAAAGGGATAAACTTTTTCATAATGAGCAATCATCTATGGGAGTATAAAAAGGTTAGTGCTCAGGATTATGGATTTGAGCTATCTATCCAATACATTTTTATACATATATATACCACGAAGCCTCAATGGCAGATCCTCAAAGCATAGCAGAGACATTACACCCATTAGAAAGGACTGTATTACCGCACATCAAAGGGGCGAAGAAATTCTCAGAACTTGTTAAGGAATCAAAGCTCAAGGAAGTAGAAGTGATGAGGGCAATCCAATGGATGGGCAACAAAGGAATAGTCGACATCAAAGAAGAAGCGATAGACAAGATAATACTGGGGAAGAACGGAGAGAAGTATGCAAAAGAAGGGCTTCCTGAAAAAGTGTTCCTCAAAGCATTAGGAGACAAGGAATTGACGATCCCAGAGCTGATGAAGAAATCTGGATTAGATAAGAATGAATTCAACGCTTCACTAGGGGTATTGAAGAAAAGGTTAGCTATAGAAGTCAACCAAGGAAAGATAATCCTTACAGACAGGGGAACAAAATTCAGGGAAGAAGAAAGCTTTGAAGAGAAACTATTGAAAAAATTATCAAAAGAAGAAATATTGCTAGAAACTTTAGCGCCTGAAGAGAAGTTTGCTTTTGACGAGCTGAAGAAAAGGCAGGATCTGATAGTGCTGGACAAGAGAATAGAAAGGACAGTAATACTTACTGAGCTTGGAAAGCAAGTGAGCAAGGTGAAGCTTGACACGAAATTTCTTGAAAGATTAACTCCAGAGATGCTTACTGCAGGAAAGATAAACGCCAAGTTCAGGAAATATGATGTCAAAAGCAAAGTTCCAAAAATATACGGCGGAAGAAGACACTTCACAAATGAAGTCATAAGATTTGCAAGAAGGATATGGCTTGACTTAGGATTCAAAGAGATGACGGGAAACCAAGTGCAGACAAGCTTCTGGAACCTGGACGCATTATTCGTACCTCAAGACCATTCAGCAAGAAGCATGCAGGACACTTTCTACATAAAAGACCCCGCATATGGGATACTCCCAAAAGACATGTGGAAAAAAGTCAAGGCAG
>CAZGIN010000147.1:0-2067 GCA_964526585.1 uncultured Methanosarcinales archaeon | reverse complement strand
ACAAATTAGTAAATCTTTGGTTTATAAACTTTTCATCTTTTTTTTATTCTTAGACTACTCTTCCTGCACATTCTAATAACAAAAACCTTAAAATACACCTTTCTTTCCGTTATTTCATGCATAAGGTGGCTATTTTGGATGCAGGCGCTCAGTACGCCAAGGTGATTGACAGGCGTGTTAGGGAGCTTAATGTGTATTCTGAGATCCTTCCTTTGGATTCAAAGGTTGAGGATCTTGCTGGTTTTGATGCAGTAATCATCTCTGGAGGCCCTAGCTCTGTTTATGATAAGAAAGCTCCAGCTTTTGATCCAAAGCTGTTCAGCTTGAAAAAGCCCATTTTGGGGATTTGTTATGGTATGCAGCTTATGAACCATGCTTTGGGAGGCTCTGTCAAGCCTTTAGGCGTAAAAGAATATGGGGAAACCATCATCAGGGTTAAGCCTCATCTCTTGTTCAGCTCATTATCTAAAAAAGAGCAGGTTCTGATGTCTCATGGTGACAGCATCACAAGATTGGCTCCTGGTTTCAAGTCTATCGCAAATTCATCTTCTATTATTGCTGCGATCGCTGACGATTCAAGGCAGTATTATGGCTTGCAGTTCCATCCTGAAGTAGACCTTACTGCTAAGGGTATTCAGGTATTGAAGAATTTCCTTTTCACAATATCAAATCTTAAGCCAAGCTATAAGATGGAGGACCGTATCCAGGCTGCTGTTGATGAGATCAGATCAACTGTCGGAAGCAGGCCGGTGCTAAGCCTTATCAGCGGAGGTGTTGACAGCGCTGTCAGTACAGCCCTATTATTAAATGCCCTTCCTAAAGAGAAAGTATATGCTATCCATGTCGATTCCGGCTTGATGCGCAAGGATGAGTCTAGCAAGGTGTGCTCTGCTCTTGCTTTTTTGGGGTTGAAGCATCTTCGTCTTGTAAATGCAAAGAAAGATTTCCTTGCTGCGTTGAAAGGAGTATCTGATCCGCAGCAGAAACGTGAGATTATTGGGAATTTGTTCATGCATATTGTTGATTCTGAGATCAAGAAGCTTAAGCTGAAGGATTGTTTTCTTGCTCAGGGAACATTAAGGCCTGACTTGATTGAGTCTGCTTCAGGCCTTGTATCAAAAAAGGCTCAGGTTATCAAGACTCATCATAATGATACCAGCTTAGTGAGGGAAAAGCGCAGGAAAGGCCTTGTTATCGAGACCAATAAGGATTGGCATAAGGATGAGGTTCGTTTAGTCGGCAGAAAGCTTGGCTTGCCTGCTGAGATAGTTGAGAGGCATCCTTTTCCTGGGCCTGGTTTGGGAGTAAGGATATTGTGCGCAGAGCATCCTTATCTTAATGATATAGAAGAAGTCCAGTCTGCTGTTGATAAGATTGTAAAGCCTCATTATCTTAAGGCTGCTGTCCTCCCGATTAGAAGTGTTGGGGTCCAGGGTGATGGAAGATCGTATAAGTATGCTGTCGCTTTATCAGGAAGAGGGCATTTCCCGACTTTAAAGAGGCTTGCTTTTGAGATCCCTAAGCTTGTTCCACATGTTAATCGTGTAGTATACCTATTTGAGAGAAACATAGTCCATCCTCCCAGGAGCATTACTCCTACTTATATAGATAAAAATGTGGCTGATCTTTTGAGGGAAGCAGACAGCATAATCAACAGAGCTTTGTTGAAATATGATGTAAAGGTTGCGCAGTGTCCTGTTGTATTGGTCCCTGTCAGCTTTTCAGGTAAAAATTATTCTGTTGCGCTGCGTCCTTTCATTACTAATGATTTCATGACTGGCAGGCCTGCTTCTTTTGGAGAGGTTCCTATTGCATGCCTTAAGGAGATTGTCAGGAATCTCCATATGCTTGATCTTGATGTTTTGTATGACTTAACTAGTAAGCCTCCGGCTACTACAGAATGGGAATGATGTGTATGAGGGCTTTGATAAGTGTTTTTGACAAGTCAGGTGTTGTTGAGCTTGCTAAGGCTTTTGCTGCGAACAATATTGAGATCTTCTCTACTGGTGGAACAGCTGGCCTTCTCAAGAAGAACGGCATTCCTGTCAGGGAAGTTTCTGACCTTAC
>CAZGIN010000146.1:0-2070 GCA_964526585.1 uncultured Methanosarcinales archaeon | reverse complement strand
TCGAAGATTATTTTGGTGATGGGAAAAAGTTCGGTATTGATATCGTGCATTCAACCGAACCTTTTCCCCTTGATTCAGGAGGGCCTATCAGGCTTGCTGATAAAAATGGCTTGATCCCTCATGATGAGGATTTTGCTTATATCTCTGGAGACCATATATGCAGCATAAACTTCTCAAAGATGCTTGATTTTCATAAGAAACACAGCTCAGATATGACTGTATTGGTGCATATCTCATCTCATCCTTGGGATTCTGATATCCTTAACCTGGATGAGAAAGGAAAAGTTATTGAGTTTATCTCAAAGCATTCTGACCATAGCAATGCAGGAGTCCTTTCAAACTCAGGGCTTGTCATGATGAGTCCAAAGATCCTGGACATTATGGATATTGAAAAATTTAATTTTGAAAATTACTTATACCCCAAGATTCTTGAGAAAGGTTTTGATATGTACGGTTATCATACTGAAGAGGTTATGATGGATGTAGGAAATCCAAAGAGATTAGAGAAAGCAAATGATATTCTTAAGGCGATAAAAGAGAACAACAAGGCTGTGCTTATTGACAGAGACGGAGTGTTGTGTATTGATGATGTCGGCTTCCTTCACAAGAAAGAGGACTTGAAGTTCTATCCGGGAGTTGTAGATGCCTTAACAAGACTCTCTAAAACAGATTACAAGATAATTATCATTACAAATCAGCCTGGCATCGGAAGAGGATTGTATTCTGAAGAGGAGTACAAAGAGTTTGAGAAGTTCATGATAGGCGAGCTTAAGCGCCTCTCAGATGATAAGATCAGGATAGATGCTGTATATCACTGCCCTCATCACCCTACTAAAGGCATCGGTGATTACAAGAAAGAGTGCATGTGCAGAAAACCCAGGCCGGGCATGCTTCTTGAATCACAGATCGATCATGGATTGAACCTTGAGAGATCATATATGATCGGCGACAAGAGGTCTGACATAAAAGCTGGCCAGCTTGTAGGCTGCAAGACTATAGGAGTTGAATCTGGAGACTGTCTTGAAGGCGGAGATTCAGAAAAAGATGTAAAGCCTGATCTCATGGCAAAAGATTTTGCTGAAGCTGTGGAGATTATATTAAAATGAACAACACGATCAAGCATATGGTTGATGCTGTGCTTAAGGCTCACAGCTTCATGTCAGATAAGTCTCTTCAGGAAAGATACTTGGTAGCATATCCTGAGAAGGGAGATGAGTTTGCAGGCCATCATGCTATAGTGACTGCTCAGGATCTGATCGTACAGGCAGTTCTTATCGAAGAGCTGCAGAAGCGTTTTCCTGGAGCTAAGTTCATAGCTGAAGAAGTACTTCCCGATAAAAGCTTGATGAAGGATGTGCTTGATGCGTCAAGCTTTGAGCAAGCTATGCAAGGAGAGGTTTTTGGCATAGATTCTATCGATGGTACGGCTCAGTTCAATGCAAGGAAGCATGAGTGGAGCATATCATTGGGATATTCAGAAGGATTGTTTCATAAGTTTGGAGTGATATATGCTCCTGCGCTTAAAGACGGCCTTTTCTATGGAGGAATAAACGGCGTCTTTGTGAAAGAAAACGGCACAGAGGTCAAATATGCAGGGATTAAACCTAAGAAGGACACGGATATGGTTGTTGAATGCGGAGTTGACCTGCTTCAAGATAAGAGATTTAACCACTTCATCAACAGGTTAGCGAATGACACAAGATGCCTGACTGTCAACGGCTCATGCGCCTTAGGCTTGGCTTACGTCGCAACAGGAAAAAGTGATCTGTTTGTCCAGTCTCCTCAGCGTGTGTGGGATTGGTATGCAGGTCTTCCTTTAGTAGAAGAGAATGGAGGTAAGGTCCAGTTTTATAGGATAGACAAATCCAGAATAGTGCCGCTTGAATTGAAAGCATGTGATTATAATCCTTCAAGAAAAGATCTTGGTTTTGTCGCAGGCCATCCTGCTGCTGTAGATAAGTTCTTCAATATGTTGAAAGATATGTATAACGCTGGATGATTTCTATTGATGGAGATTCAAGGCAAGGATTGGTTCTCCAGTTCTTTCATATCTCCTATCAATCCTGATAT
>CAZGIN010000145.1:0-2073 GCA_964526585.1 uncultured Methanosarcinales archaeon | reverse complement strand
AAATAGTTGAGGAATTTCCTGAAGTGGAATACTTCCATCTCTTCTCTTGCTTTTGTGAGGAACATCATGTATGCGATATACATCATTAGGAATATTGCTCCTTCCCACCATACGATAACTCCAAATACCATCATGATATAGAACAGGATGGAGGCAAACATCATTATGTAGCCGTCTCTTGTTATCACATCCTTATGTATCTTGATTACTCCAAAGATCGCCGCTATCCCTAGTATCAATCCTATGTTTGCTATGTTGCTTCCTATGATGTTTCCTATTATTATTCCTGGGGCGTCTCTGATGGATGCTGCTATCGAGCTTGCTAATTCAGGTACAGATGTTCCGAATGCTACTATCGTCACTCCTATCACGAATTCAGTTACTCCCAATTTTTTTGCTATCCTTGAGCTGCTTTCCACGAAGAAGTCTGAACCTTTTACCAGTAGCACTAATCCGAGAATGAATATTCCTATGTGCATCCATACTTCCATACTCAACTTTTATAAGAGGATTATAAAAAGGTTTTGGGTAGTTTTAAATAGAATTTCACATTTCTTTGTTTTATGGTTAAGATCGGTATTATCGGCGGCTCAGGGTTGGATGATCCTGATATATTGCATGATGCTTTTGATAAGGAAGTTTCTACTCCTTATGGAGATCCTTCAAGCCCTTTGAAGTGCGGCAAGATCGATGGTGTTGATGTTGTTCTGCTTGCTAGGCATGGCAGGCTTCATACTATCCCTCCAAGCAGGGTTAATTTTAGGGCTAATATCTTTGCTCTGAAGGATGAGGGCTGCACCCATATTATCGCTACTACTGCTGTCGGCAGCTTGAAGAAAGAGATCGGAAGAGGTCATTTGGTCATACTTGACCAGTTTATTGACTTTACAAGGCACCGTTACATTACTTTTCATGATAAGTTTGCTCCTCACGAGCCTGTCCATACTCCTATGTCTGAGCCTTTCAGCAGCTCATTAAGGCAGATATTAAATGAATCTGCTGGCCAGCTCAGCTTGCCTCATCATAAGACAGGAACTGTCATTACTATTGAAGGCCCCAGATTCTCAACCAAGGCTGAATCCAAGATGTTTTCTTCATGGGGCGCTGATGTGATCAATATGTCTATAGCTCCAGAAGCAAGCCTTGCAAATGAAGCCGAGCTTCCTTATGCTGCTGTTGCCATGAGCACTGATTATGACTGCTTGTTTGATGATGTTCCTCCTGTAACTTGGGAGGAAGTGCTTAAGGTCTTCAAGGAGAATGCTGATAAAGTAACTTCTTTGCTGATCGATGCTATCCCTAAGATAAGGTAGCACTGGCCATCCACACATAACCTTCTTAAACAAGTTTTTCTGCACTTATTCCATGATAAGAAGATCATTTCTATTCCTGGAAGGAATCAAGGAGAAATCCCAGCAGAACATCTACGATCAGCATATCCTTGACTGGAACGACTTTCTTACTTCAGATAATATCAATGGTATCTCAAAGAAAAGAAAATTGTTCTATGACAACAGGATAAGGGAAGCTAAGCTTGCTCTGCTGAACAACAACTCCAGCTATTTCAGGGATATACTCCCTCCATCCCATACATTTCTCCTCTATGATTTTTTCAGGGATGAGGCTGTTTTTCTGGATATTGAGGTCAGCAATGTTAAGGATGGTTTTATCACTGTTGTCGGCTTATATGACGGGGTTGACACTAAGATCATGGTGAAGGATCTTAATCTTGACTTCAGAGCCTTGATGCAGGAACTGCAGAACTACAAGCTTATCGTAACATTTAACGGCTCTGTCTTTGACATCCCTTTCATAAGGAAGCGTTACAAGGGTCTGATTCCGGATATCCCTGTTATTGACCTGAGATTCTTGTGCAGGAAGCTCAACCTAAAAGGAGGCTTAAAAGACATTGAGGAATCGCTTCAGTTGACAAGGCCTAATCCAATAATCAAGAACCTTTATGGCGGTGATCCTTACCGTTTGTGGAGGATGTGGAAAGCTACTGGAGATAGAGATTACATTAATTTATTAGTTGAATACACAGATGTATTCATCAATCATCGCCTGAAAGTA
>CAZGIN010000144.1:0-2096 GCA_964526585.1 uncultured Methanosarcinales archaeon | reverse complement strand
TCACCATAGTGTACCGACGTTCCAGAAACGAGATGCCTGCCTTTGAAGAAGAGGCTCTCCTCCGCTGAAAATGATAGTATGAGATTCTGCTGAGTATTCCCTAATCTTTGCGATTATCTCTTTTAAGTCAAAATTGTGCTCCTGCTTTGCGATGATAAGATCAGACCTTGCAGAATGAGGGCAGTTGAAATTATCTCCAGAAAACATGACCTTTATGATTCCCTTATGAAAAATAACGTCTCCAACAGCCACTTCCATAGAAATTGACTAAACAAAGGAGATTTTTAACACTTGCGCTCTTAGAGAACAACTAATCTTCTTTTTTCTCCTTCTTCTTAGTAAACTCGTCTAGACTTTTGTTTGCCATAACTGTCTTAAACTTAACAGACATACTACCACCTCTTTTTTAATCAAATTAATGCAGGCCAGTGCTTCCGAAACCGCCTTCACCACGGGAGGTCTCATCCAAACTCTCAACCTCAACAAAGTCAGCCTGCTCGACCTTGTTGAAAACCATCTGAGCGATCTTCTTTCCACTTTCAATAGTATAAGGCTCTGAGCCATGATTGATAACAATTACCCCTATCTCGCCCCTGTAGCCAGCATCTATAGTTCCAGGAGTATTGACAATGCTGATTCCGTGCTTTAAGGCCAATCCTGATTTAGGCCTTACATGGCCTTCATAACCTTTAGGGATAGCGATCTTGATGCCGATAGGAACCAGGACTCTTTCACCTGGATTAAGGATGATATCTTTAACAGAATACAGATCGACACCAGCATCATCCGCATTAGCATAGCTTGGAATCTTTGCTTTCTCGTGGATGCGCTGGATAGAAACTTTAATGTCCATAGATATCAAGTATTTTGATAGGCCAGTTCTTTTTAAGCATAATTGTAATAAGAAGTATATTATGGAAAGGTGTTATTATTTAAGGATTGTAAATAAAATAATAAACTATTTCTGCTGCTCTATAAGAGAGACTTCCTTATGGGACTTTATGTCTCCGGTTTCAGCGTCTATCTTTATGTTTACTGTCTTGAAAGACCTAGTGAGGACAGTTATGTTATAGACAGTCCCTGACTGGGGAAGGTTCTGAAGTATGAAGAAATTCTTCATTATGTCAACATTAGAATAGTTTTTGTCCAAGCAGTCCTGCATGATCTTAAGGGCTTGTTCTGAATCGACCTTAACCTTGCTTGTATCAAGCTGGTTGATAGACTTTCCAGGCTCCTTGAACACTTCAGTCTCAGGAGTTATCAATATCTCATGGCTGCAGATGAAGTTTACCATCCTGTCCTTGCCCGGATTATAATAACCTATCTGCCATGCATCTTTGTTAGCTTCATCCATCATCTTGAACACATGAGCAAGATAAAACCCCTCATTCTTAGATTTCCATCCTTTGAACTCTTTCGAATCTTCCAATCTTTTTATCGCATCTAAAATATCCATCTTCACACCTTTATCATACGTCCGTAAGGGCCTGGATTCAAAACAACAGAATCCTTGATCTTGCATATAGTATTAAAGTTTTCGTGGATGTGGCCGCACAAGACAAGCTTAGGCTTTGCCTCAGCCATGAATTTCCTGAAGGATTTGTTGCCGACATGATCTTCCAGAACAAGATCCTGCCTTGTCCCGAAAGGAGGCTGGTGTACGACTAAAACAATGTTCTTGTGCTTCTTCAGCTTTGGCTTTATCTTTTTCGCAAATGCTTCAAATCTCTTGTCTTTCAAAGCAAATCCTCCGCCTCCATAGCCCACAAAGACAACATCTCCAATCTTCTTTACCATCCTGTCAATATAAGTTATATTTCCGTATCTGCTGCATGCCTCTCTCAGCTCTTTCTTCTCCTCATGGTTGCCGTCTATCACAAGAACAGGCTTTTTTAACTTATTGAGATATCTAAGATGGCGGTCAAGATACCTCCCAAAGATAGACATGTCTCCGCAGTCTATGAGGATATCAGCATCCTTGGAATTCTTCTTGATATACTGCAGAGCCTTCATATGGCCGTGCACATCAGCAAACGCATAGATCTTCATAAACCTTAAATTATTCAAAAAGGTATAAAAAGGTATTGGATGAAAGG
>CAZGIN010000143.1:0-2113 GCA_964526585.1 uncultured Methanosarcinales archaeon | reverse complement strand
TCCAAGATAACTTTCAATCACATCCTTGGGAAATTTAACGGCCCTAATGAGTCTGCTATACTTCAGCGCCTCAAGGACAAGAAGTATTTCTCGAAGCTGAGATCCATCAATTTCCAGCTGACCAAGAAGAAGCTTCAGGGATCTGTAAATGAAGATATCCTTATCATCCAGGCTCAGTCTTCTATAGATGAGCTAAACAAGGCTGTTAATCTTCTTTCAAAGCGATTGAGAGAATGGTATGAGCTTTATTATCCTGAATTTTCAAAAGAAGTGCAGGATCATGCCAAGTTTGCAGAACTCATCCCAAAAACAAAAAAGGGAAAGGACTCCATAGGTTCTGATCTGTCTAAAGCAGATCTTAAGCCTGTATTTGATCTTGCTTCAAATATTGATAATATCTCAAAGCTGAAGCAGGGGAATGAAGCTTATCTTAATGACAAATTATCAAGATATTGCCCTAATCTTGTTGCTGTTGCAGGATCGAGCATTGCAGCTCAGTTGATACAGCATACAGGCTCATTGAAGAGGCTTGCACTGTTTCCTGCTTCCACTATTCAAGTCCTTGGTGCAGAGCAGGCCTTGTTCCGCCATCTCAGGACAAAGTCAAAGCCTCCTAAGCATGGCTTGATAATCCAGCATCCTCTTTTGCAGTCAGCGAAAAAATCCAACAGGGGAAAGGTTGCGAGGATGCTTGCTGACAAGCTGAGCATAGCTGCAAGGGTTGATTTTTTTAAGGGAAAGTTCACAGGTACCCAACTGCTTAAGGAGCTTGAGAAGAAGGTGAAAGCATTATGAGGCCTTCCAATATATTTGAGATATTTGAAGATAGCATAGGCTCAAGGAAGTTCATCTATACAAAAAATCTTACTCCTGGTCTGACTTTGTTGCAGGAGCGTATCAAGAAAGAAGGCGGTGCTGAATATCGCGAGTTCGATCCTTCTCACAGCAAATTGGCAGCAGCCATAATAAAGGGTGCAAAAAACGTCGGCATTCGTAAAGGCGATGTCGTGCTTTATCTTGGCGCTTCTCACGGCTATACCCCTTCTTTTGTTTCAGACATGGTCGGAAAGGAGGGTTTCATCTTCGCTCTTGATTTTGCTCCAAGAGTTGTTCGAGACTTATATTTCCTCTGCGAAAAAAGAGAGAACATGGCTCCTCTGATGGAAGATGCTAACCATCCTGAGAATTACAAGGATAAGATAACTCAGGTTGATGTTGTCTATCAGGATATTGCCCAAAAAAATCAGGTTGAGATATTTCTGAAGAACACGGATCTTTTCCTGAAGAAAGGAGGCTATGCTCTATTAGCCCTTAAGGCAAGATCCATAGACGTCACGAAAAAGCCTAGAGTCATATTCCAGGAAGTCTTTAAGGAGCTCGAAAAGCACGTAAAGGTCATAGACCAGAAGTTCTTGGATCCTTTCGAAAAGGATCACGCTTTCTTTGTCTGCAAGAATTAGCCCATAAATATTTAAATGATGTTCTCCAGATATCGATTATCACGCTTAAAGAGGTGTTTAAATGAAAGGATCCAGGAAATCTAATACAAATTATCAAGGAGTATACTCAGCTATTGCGACGATTGTACTGATTGTTGCGGTTATTGGTTTAGCTTTCATGCTTAGAGGATGGCGTGGCGGAGCCAGGCTTCCTGAGTCAGATTTAGCAGGCCAGGCTGGTGGGCTCTATCATCAGGACTGTTGCGATCAGTTAAGCGAGATTTTGTATAATACAGATAGTGTTTATGCGGCTGTTTTTTCTAAGGATGAGATTTCCGGCTCTGGAGTATCTGGGGTAAACACTTGGGTTAAGATAAACTTTTTTAGGTCTGAGCTAAATACTCTTCTCCAAAGCATGAGCAGCTTCCAGAGTCTGTGCATTACCTATGGCTCTGTATCCTTTGACTGTGATCCTGATTTAAAGGCGATTTTATCAAAACATTATCATGATCTTCTTAATCACAAGAAGGAATTAGACGCGATTCTTACAGGAACGATGTCAATCGAGGATATTATTAAGAAGCAATCTAGTATTTTAGCTAAGGTACTTGTAACAAAGCGTACAGCCCAAAGGCTTTTGGAGGAATGCTGCCCGCAGCCTTCCACAGATTCAG
>CAZGIN010000142.1:0-2208 GCA_964526585.1 uncultured Methanosarcinales archaeon | reverse complement strand
TTTTCTACCCCTTCGAGCCTTAAGACGTCTCTTAGCACTGTTATTATCGTGTCGTATGTATGTACAACGCTTTCTTCTTCTCTTTCTGTCTCGATCTGTGTGAAAAGCTTCTTGATCCTCTTAAGATAGTCGTCTGCATCTTTCAAAAGCTCGTCAAGCTCTTTTCCTGAGACATCTTTCTTTGTTCCATGCTCAAGGTCTTTTCTCACTTGTATCGTTCTTTCTAATATCTTGACGTATTTCTCTTCAAGCATCTTCTTTTTCTTGACAAATACTTCATTTAGTATCTCTGGAGTTTCTCTTGGTGCTGGCGGCGCCATTCCCATCATCATGATCGCTGCCTGTGATGGTGTCAGGATAGCATAGTATATGTCTTCCATGCCTATCTCTCTTAATTTGTGCTCTACTCTTTTCAGCATCTGCTCTCCTGAGCCCATGAACATGTCGATAGCTTCTGCTGATGGCTTTATCTTTCCCATCCTTAGAAGCTGTTTCCATGGCATGAATACTCCTCTGTCATAGAACGGCACTCCATCTCTCAATAGGGTGAAGATAACTGGGTTTGCTTCTTTTAATGAGTCCCAGAAGTCTGTCAGGATGTAAACCTGTATGTTTAGTTTGTTCTTTATTCCTGTCATCTCTCCTGCTTCTATTCCCATCCCTATGATTATCGCTCTTAATTTATCCTTTAACTCTGCTCTTGTCATCTTCTTGACATCTGTATCATCTATTACGATCCATACGTCTATGTCAGATGTTGCTGTTGCTCTTCCTTGTGTTAGGCTTCCTGCTAGAACATAGCTTACTATGTATTTCTCGAATTTCTTCAAGACCATTGTTTTGTGTATCTCTGCTATCCTTATAGCTGAAAGCATTCCTGTATCATATATAGGCGCTGATAATGAGATTGTCCTTAGAAGGTCTGTCTTTCCGTCGTAGCAGCTCTGCCACAGTTCTGAGAAGATTATGGTCTGAGGTTTTAAGTTCTTGTCTACATCTTTAGCTATCTCTTCCATTATTGTTGCCAGTCTTGTCTTTAGCTCCATCTTTGACATCTTTTGAGAATCAGTGTCATCTACCAATATTAGAACGTGGATTCCTTCTGTGTCCGGCTTTTCTCCCTCTTTTGGTTTTGGTGGAGGTAGTAATGCTATTCCTGATATGTATTTCTCGAACTTTTCCACTACTTTCTTCTGAAAGGTCTCAAGCTTTGTCTTGATCTGCTTCAGCTTCTCCTGCTGCTCTTTTGGCAGTTTTGATATGTCAAATTGCGGCATTCCTGGTGTTGTTTTAGCAGCTTCTTTCTGTTCTTTTGGTGATGCTCCTTTTGGAGCTTTTTTGGAGGGTTTCTTCTTTGCCATTTTAGATCATTTGGTCCAACGGTTTTGCATTCTTCTTTGGAGCTGCTGTCTTTTGGGTTTTCTGCAGCTCTTTTGCCTGCGCTTCGAGATCTATTCCCAGATCTTTCAGGCCTTTGATATGCATCTGCATAAGCTGCTCTACTATTGATAGGATCTTTAGCATCTCTTCACGCTCTTTTGCTAATGTTGACAGTGCTCCTTTGTGGAAGCCAACCTGTTCATCTGTTGATACTTGAGTTTGTTCTTTTTGTTCTTTTTTTGCCATTTTTTCCTCCGATTGAGACTATTATTTGTAACTACTGATTATAGACTAGTCTGACTTTATAAACAAAATTATGGTTTATTGCAACATTTCGAGACATAAATGTCATACTAGCTTATTCCCAAGGATTTGAGCTTCCTGTGCAGAGTTTCATATCTTAATCCTATCTTCTTTGCTGTCTTTGTTATGTTATGGTTGTTCTCATCCATTGCTTTTTTCAGGTATCTTTTCTCAAATTCATATTCTGCTTCTTTTAGATCGATAGGAACATCAGGCAGCTCTTTAAGAATATCCTTAGACAGGATCGGAACTTGCTTGTACATCTCTGAAAGTTTCTCAGGATTCAGTGCAGATTTGTAGCTTTCTAATGTATCTTCTATTATATTCTTTACAGCTTCTTGCTTCACATAATCTCGTTTCAATAACAATAATCTGTGTTTTGTTATGTCTATATGCAGGGATTTTATCAGCCTGTGTATGCTTCTCCTGTCTACTCCTGCTATTTCTGCTACTTTTGAGATATTCCCCAGATGAAGCTGTATGAGCCTTTCAATATATGTTCTCTTGAAGTTCTGCTTTGCCTTC
>CAZGIN010000141.1:0-2220 GCA_964526585.1 uncultured Methanosarcinales archaeon | reverse complement strand
ATAATACTGAGAGAACAAAGTGTTCCCATGCAAGCTGCATGCTGTATGATCATGATGATGAGAACTGCTGCATGAAATCAAGGATATTCAGGCAGAAAAAGAAAAAGCTTAGCTATTCATTCGATGAGCTGCTAAGGCTCTGAAGTACGCTTACCTTATCAGCTATTATCTCGCCGTCTGAGACTTTTCCTATTATCTCAACTATCTGGCCTTTTTTAATGCTTGAATTAGGAGCATCAAACAATACTATGTCAGATATATCGGAATGCTCGATACTTAGCTTGGCAGTGCTTCCATAAGCTTTGGAATCCTGAACTTCTCCCCTGATCCTTACAAGGCTGCTGTCTGGGGCATTATACTCAGGAATAATGTAGTGAGAAGCTGTCATAAGGCCTAAAATGCCCAAAATCGTGAATATCATAGCAATCCTAAATATGGCTTTGTCATCCATAAAGTTTGGATTATCGTGATTTTTATAACAAATTGCTCAAAAAATCCGGAAGATTTTCAGAATAAATAATTTATAAACATGCTTAAAAAGTATAACTTTTTAGCATCCTAAAAACTGCCTTTCCCCTCGGCAGTTTTTATGATATAAAGAAAACTTTAAATATTGCAGAGTTATTATCGGCTCATGGTAAGTACAGTAAAACAAACTTTTCCTAGAAAAAAATTCTTGAGATGCCCAAAGTGCAACGAGATAATAAGACAAAATGAGACTTTCTGCAGGAAATGCGGAGAGTTCATACAGAGAAAGAAGAATACTGAGCATGTGAACTGGCTTCACTGATCATATACATAAAAAATGGTACAACTGCCTTGCGACGAGGAACAGGAAGATGTAATGCTGACCCCTGATGTGATATGCGGGAAGTGCGGAATCAACATGAAACAGGTAGCTCCAAACAAATGGCAGTGCGGAACATGTGGATATGTGTATACAGAGTGAAGATTTAAATACTATAAGCCTGCAACAATCACAATGGCAAAAATCTCTTTCAACACAACCAAGGATATAAAGGTTCCAAAGAAGATAGTAGACCAGATAATAGGGCAAGATGATGCAGTTGAAGTGATAAAGAAAGCAGCCCAAAGAAGAAGGCATGTACTTCTCATAGGAGAGCCAGGAACAGGAAAATCCATGCTAGGATTGGCATTAGCAGAGCTTCTTCCAAAAGAGAAACTGAAAGACATACTGAGCTTTCCTAATCCAAATGACGAGAACCAGCCTTTGATAAGGGCAGTCCCAGCAGGACAAGGAAGAGAACTGATAGCAAAAGCAAAGCTGCAGTCAGTCAACATGTTCAAAAACCAAAACATAATAATGTTCATAATGTTAGTGTTAGCGATGATCGCTCCCTGGTGGGTGAGAAGCTATTATACCAAATCAGACGGAGCAGTCGTGGGAGCGATAATGTTCGCTGCATTCTTCTTAGGAGGAATGCTGTTCTTAGCAGCATTCGTGATGTTCATGAACTTAGGAAAACGGATGGGAGGAAACGGAAAGGTACAAGTTCCAAAAGTTATTGTAGACAACTTTGACAAAAAGATATCTCCATTCTATGATGCAACCGGAGCGCACGCAGGAGCACTATTAGGAGATGTGCTGCACGATCCGTTCCAGACAGGAGGACTTGGAACGCCAGCTCATGAAAGGGTTGTAGCAGGGATGATACACAAAGCGCACATGGGAGTGCTGTTCATAGACGAGATAGCAACACTGCAGCCAAGCACGCAGCAAGACCTATTGTCAGCGATACAAGAAAGAAGATACGCGATAACAGGACAATCAGAAAGAAGCGCAGGAGCGATGGTAAGAACAGAACCAGTTCCATGTAATTTCATACTTGTAGCAGCAGGAAACGTAGAGACAGTAAAAAACATGCATCCAGCATTAAGATCAAGGATAAGGGGATATGGTTATGAAGTGTTCATGGGAGAGACAATAACAGACACTCAAGATAACAGGGACAAGATAGCAGTATTCATAGCACAAGAAGTTGAAAAGGACGGGAAAATCCCCCATTTCAACAAAGCAGCAGTAGACGAGATAATACACATAGCAAGAAGGATGGCGAACAGAAAAGGCCACCTGACACTAAGGTTAAGAGAACTAGGCGGAATAGTCAGGGCAGCAGGAGACCTTACCCTAGAGCAGGGAGTAAAGGTAGTAGACAAGAAACATGTGCAGGCAGCAAGAAAAGTAGCAAGAACATTAGA
>CAZGIN010000140.1:0-2237 GCA_964526585.1 uncultured Methanosarcinales archaeon | reverse complement strand
ATCCTGCTGCAGTGCTCTGTTCTTCTTGCTTAGCTTCTTCAGCATCTCTATCACATCGCTTAATCTTGGAGCTTTCTTGTTCCATGTATCAGGATCATCTTCCTTGATGCCTTTCTTCCTATATGCGTTTATCAGTGCATCTTCTATGATAGGTTTTTGAGTCTGTGTTAATCCTCCTAACAATACATCAAAGATTTTTGGTAGGCTCACAAGTTTCTCATGCAGGCTTCCTCCCATTAGGCTAAGCATGTTTGGGATGTTCTTTGAGTTTGTGTTGAATGATATCTTTTCTGAGTTCTCGATCCTTTCGCACATCTCTGTGTATTCATCTTCTGGGTCTAAGATGAACACTTTTGTGCTGTTCACCATCCTTTCGTTTAGGATGAATGCTTTGGTGGAATAGGATTTTCCTGATCCTGATGCTCCTAGTATAACTCCAACGTATTTTGGCAGCTTCCATAATGACATAGCTACCGGAATGTTGTTCTCGTTGAATCCTAATAGTACTCCATCTGTCTCATCTACCTCATAGAATGGCGAGCTGAAAGGGAATGAAGCTGCTGCTGCAGGTCCTGGAACCAATATCTGTCTTCCATTTATGTGGTTTTTTCCTGTTGGGATGACTGATTTTATCAATTGTTCGTTATAGTTGATTGTGTATTTTGCTTCTATCCCTTCTGAATGGAGTGTGCTCATTATCTGGTTTCCTAGTGCTTTTGCTTTTTCGTCTGTGCTTCCCTTTGCCGCTATATGCAGTGTCATCTTGAACAGCTTGTATGCTCCTGATATCAGGTTGTTCAGCTGCCCTACCAGTTCTTTCTTACGGTTCTCTAAGCTTGGGTTGCTTACTCCTTTGCTTTGATATTTATAGAGATCATTCTCTACTTTCTTCAGCTGGCTTGACAGGTGCACTTCTAATGCTCTGATGCTCGAAGGCTCTATGAACAAGCTGAAATCGATGTTTCCTGCTTCTTGTGTCAATCTTCCCAGCCAGTTCTCATTTACTGTTGCTGGAAAGCCTGATGCTATTATGCCTCTGTAATAGTTGCTTCCTACCTGTATGATTTCAGGGGTTGTGTTGACATATTCAGGCCTTATGAGGTAGTTTAATATCTCATTGTCTGATAATGTCTCTTCAGGCAGCACGTTTTCGTTGTATTTGATCATATCTTCCTTTATGTCGTATCTTAATTTCTTTAAGTTGTTCATGACTTCCTGCTGCTGCTTCTTGTTCAGATGCCCCATAAGTGCATAGGCTTCTTTTTGCAGCAGTACTTTCTTTATCCTTGCTTCGTTTGCGATCAGGCTTGTTGCATATTTTATCTCTTTCATTGTTGCACGCTCCACATGTCTATCCATTTTGTATTAGGCATATATAACGGATACTTGGTCTTGTTTAGCTGTAGAAAATCTGTGAAATAGCTTGAGTACAGGTTTTTCAGATCGTTGTCGTTCAGCCTCTTTACTTTAAGGCCTGCTTTTGACAGCATCTTCTCAGCTTTGTCTACTCTCTCATTCAACACTGTGTTATCTTCATTCTTGCCTGGCTGGTATGGGATTGCTATGTAGTACAGTCTTCCTTCCCTGCAGTTCTTCTTTATGAAGCTGTTAAGCCATTCCTGGAATTTTAGGTATCTTTCAAGCAGTTTGCTTTTCTTCTCTTCTTTCATCTTTTTCTCTATGTTTGCTTTCTGGATCGTCATTATCTCTTCAAGGTTGGCATTGATAGTCCTTCCTACTATCTGTATAGGGTATGTCAGCTGGTTAAGCCATGCTCCGTATGCTGCTTTTGCTTTCATCTTCTGCGATTCGCTCATCTTGTCAAGGTCTAATGGTTTGATGTTAAGCACCGCAGCTTTTGTTCCGTCAAGCAGTGTTATTGTCTTGTTCCTGATATCCTTAATCTCTAGTTTATTGAGCATCTGCCATCACCTTTTTCATCTCTTGCGCTAATTTGTCATGCATTGAGCTGTCTATGTTCATTATGGGGGTTATCACATTCGGGTGTATGTTTGGCCTGTCTGTGAAGTATGATGCGTATAGCTGCAATAGCTCTTGTGTGTTGAGCCTTTTGCTTTCAACTCCGCATGATTTGAGCGTCTGGCTGCAGTGCATCACCCTTTCTGCCAGTTTGTTTATCGCTTTTTGGTAGTCTTCTTCCTTGTATGATGCTGTGGATGTTTTTCCTAGGAAGAGATCCATCAGCTGTGCTAGTGCAGGTTTTGAGGATATGTTCC
>CAZGIN010000139.1:0-2249 GCA_964526585.1 uncultured Methanosarcinales archaeon | reverse complement strand
AAGGAGGAAAGTTCTTTATCTGGAATAATCCTGCATTCATTGATCCTGTGCTGAATCAGATCCATTATTATCTCCTCATCAAGGAGACATGCGGAGAGGAATATGCCGATAAGATAAGGTACTTTACAGGAAAGCTGCAGGCTATTATCGGGACAAAGATAGTGAATGAAAGGTTTGGTTATGCAAAGACGCTTAAGGAAAAGAGAGCATTGACTGATTTCAATCATGGGCAGACTGATCTTTTGGGCTATGGAAATCATAAGGCTGTGCGGCTTGACTTTGATAATGATCATTTCATCTATAAGGGCGTTTCTACCTTTGGCGAGGAATACAAGCGTTTTATGGGAGTCTCAAAAGCAGTTAAGGATTACTGGATTGCAGGGATGTATGCTGGAGCTTTTGAAGTCCTTGCAGGAAAGAAGATGGTATGCATCGAGACAAGCTGTATCTCATCTGGCCAGAAGTATTGTGAGTTTGTGGTAAAAGAAGCAGATGCCTGGGACAAGAATGATCCGTTAGTTAAGCAGAATGCATTCCTCTTCAAGGAGGAAAAAAGATGGGAAGAGATCGCAAAGAAGTTCATAAACAAGGTCGGGCCGTTCCATTAAATATTTTCTGATCCTATAATCTACCATGCAACTATTCTATAGGCCCCACAATTTCCTCAACTTCATCGACTATCTTTCTTGAGTGTATCAGTTCGATAACTTTCTCGATATCGCTGCTGAGATATCTGTCAGACTTAAGTATCGGAACAAGATCCCTTATGGCTTTGTGCGCAGCTCCGGAAGCAGTCCCTGCATTCTCAACTCCCCTTAAATCAAGAGCTTGCGCTGCGCATAACAATTCAACTGCCACTATCCTTTCCACATTTTGGAGTATGTTTGTAGCTTGCCTTGATGCTACTGTTCCCATGCTGACTACATCTTGGTTGTTTGCATTTGTAGATACTGTCTGTATGCTGGTAGGTGTTGATAATACCCTATTCTCCGCAACTAGCGATGAAGGAACGTATTGTATCCCCATGAATCCGCTGTTGAATCCAGGATCGTGATGGACTAAAAAAGGCGGTAATCCCAAATTAAGCTTCTCGTCAAGAAGCCTTGCCAGCCTCCTTTCTGAAAGTATGCCTATCTCTGTCAACACTATCTTCAGGAGATCCATCGCTATCGATACTGATTGGCCGTGGAAATTCCCTCCATGCAATACTTGTCCTGTCTCAGGTATCACAAATGGATTGTCAGATACTGAATTGAAGTCAGACGAGACAGCATCTTTTGCATACATTATTGAGTCTCTCACAGGCCCCAATATATGAGGGATGCATCTCAAAGTATATGGATCCTGGAGGTATTCATCTGCATGCGTAACCTCATATTCGCTTTTCTGCTTTTTCAGCCTGAGCCCTATCTCATGCGCTGTTGTTATAAGCTTGCTGTTATCAAGAAGCTTCCTCATGTTCTTTGCTATTATGCTCTGCCCTATCTTTTTTGAGTTCACTTTATAGAACCAGCTGTCAAAAGATTCCAAGCTTCCATGCATAGCTTCCAAACTCATGGCTGCTGCTATCTGAGCTGTCTTCAGTATGTTCTCAGCGTCATGTATCGCGATCGCGCCTATGGCATTCATGCAGGATGTCCCATTGATGCAGACAAGGCCTTCTTTGTAGCTCAGTTGAGCAGGCTTGATCTTTTCTTTCTTGAATGCTTCCTTTGCATCAACTATCTTTCCTTTGTACTCTACTTTACCTTCGCCTATCAATCCTAATGCAAGATGCGCAAGGTGCACTAGGTCGCCGCTTGCCCCTACTGATCCGATATTAGGGATCAAAGGATGTATTCCTCTGTTAATCATCCTCACTAAAGTCCGAAGCGTTTCTGGCTGCACTCCTGAATATCCTCTTGACATAGAGTTTGCTCTTGTCAGCATCGTAGCTCTTATAGCAGCCACAGGCAGCACTTCTCCTACACCGCTGCAATGGCTTCTCACAAGGTTTGTATGAAATTGCTTTGCATCCTTCAGAGGGATCAGCCTGTTCACCATAGGCCCGCATCCTGTTGTTACTCCATATACTACTTCATTATTTGATATGATTGAATCGACGACTTCTCTTGATCTTATCACTCTCTCTTTTGCCTGCTCTGAAAGCTCTACTCTCGCGCCGAACCTTGCTACAGCTATTATATCTTCTATCTTCAGGTCTGCGCCGCCTATGATCACTTTATCCTTCATTGTTGTTCACCTTCTTT
>CAZGIN010000138.1:0-2253 GCA_964526585.1 uncultured Methanosarcinales archaeon | reverse complement strand
AGGATCCTGTCAGACATGTCTTCTAGATGCTTTCTCCATTCATCTATTGATTGATATCTTCCGTCTCTTATTATCCCTGCCAGATATTTCGTCGCCCGATAGAGATGCCCCGCATAAGTATAGACTTCATGTTCTTTCATGATCTGGGCCATGCTCTCATCTTTCATCATGTCCGCTATGTCTTCCACTTCAGCGATCTCTGCAAGATAATGCTGCTCTTCTTTCTCTTCCTCAATTAGCTCTTTTGTAGAAAATATCGATGACAGCCATGATAACTTCAAGGCTCTTCCTATGTTTTTGAACATTCCTTTCGGCTTGTCTTTCTTCTCGCTCCTGAGCTTTCCCAAAAGATCTTTTCCTAAAGATTTAAGCTTCCTGAGGCCGTGCTTTCCTAGTTTCGTAGCTATCATTCTTGCCTGGGCGTAATCTATATCTCGTGTGCTTCCAAATACTCTAGATATAAGATCCCATAGCCATCCGAACACATTCATATCAACATCCTAATATCTCTGGTTTATAACTTTTTGCAATAAGAAGTATCACTAATAACTCATCTGATACCTTAACAAAGCGCCAACTCCCCCTAATCCATCTAGTCTTTTCCCGCCTTCGTGTTCTGAACTTACGATTGTGATATCTCCTTTAGTATTATCTACTTTCTTCATTATCTGATCAAGCTCTTCGTACTTCCCTTTTTCGCGAAGATCGAATATCAGTTTGTCTGTTACCATCAATCTAACAACAGCTCCTGCTTCTGCCGCATTCTTCACTTCTTTCATGCCATACGCAGCTTTGCCGTTCTTGGATATCTCCCCAAGCAGTTCATCTATATACTTCATCTCAGATGATGCCCTTTGTTGTCTTAACGCTTCCTTTGTCTCTTCTCTTTTCAAAGTCTCGTCGATGCCGTTCTTGCCGACTGATGAGCATGTAGCAAGTATCACTCTTTTTTTGATTTCAGGATTCTTAACTTCTTTCATCAGGTCTTCCTTGAAGAATGCAGGGCTTGAAACAACAATTCTCTCAAGATCATACCTTTCAAGATATTCTTCTAGCTTTTTGATGATCTCTGCATAGAACCCTCCTTTTGCTTTCTCATCAGTTTTTTTCTTCTGTACGTCTCCTTCTAGATGTAATATAACTTCATATCCTGATTTCTTCATCAAAGCGAAGAATGCTTCCTCACGATCCATCACGACAATCATTATCTTTGGAGATACCGAAGAAGCTTCCTTTATCTTATCTAATTGGTATTTGAGCCATTTTTCCTTTTCTATGCTGAAAGTAGTCCCTGATTCTATTGAGAATGTGTGGTAGCTTCCTTTTGTGACATCTTCAGGCCCTTCAAGTATCTTTCCGTTAACCCTTAGCTCATCTGCCCCTAATTCTGTTTTTTCTACATTTATCTTCAAAAAAACAGGCTTTTTGATGATCTTGACATTCCTGTCTGTTCCTTCCCCCAGTTTTATCTTTCTGATAGTCTTGCCTTTAACTATGTCTCCTGGGTCTATGATGTGGCTAAGATACCATAGGTCATCTTGGTTCTCTGCCTGCAGCTTTATCTCCTGCTTGTCTTTCTTTATCTGTTTCATCTTTCGTCTTGATTCTCCAAAACATTTATATATTGCCTTTCTTAGAGTTCTTAAAAAGTATCTACTTAAAAATATATTGGTGAACAGATGAGAAAAGGACAAGAAAGTGCTGGCGGCGCTGGAGCGCTGATTGCCGTTATTACTGGTTTGATTGTTTTGTATTTGTTGTTTCTTCCTCCGGGAGAAAGGGCTTCGATTTTAGCAGGTGAGAATGCAACCTCAGAAGCAGATGCAGCAGCTGCCATTAACACCACTATATTCTATGAAAATATCGGAAGGGTGGATTTCCTTGCTGATGACAGCTTCACCAAGATCATCCCTAATACTTTCCTTAAGCAGACCACTAATGCTGAGGTTTTGGCTGAGTTCAGCCCGTTTGTTGTCAGAAACGGCTGGTTTGACAAGCAGTCTGTAAACCTTACTTTCAAGATCGAAGATATGGAGCACACAAGCGATGTTGCTTTATCGTTCGGAGCGCAGACAAGCAAAGGAGTTTTGTCTATATTCCTTAACGGCAATAAGGTGTATGAAGCTGACATAAAGGATTACAATATACATCCTATCAAGCTTGATCCTTCCTTCCTTAAGGAGAATAATGAACTTATATTTCAGGTCTCGAGCGTAGGAGGGGCTTTCTGGAGCACTAATGAATATCAGCTTG
>CAZGIN010000137.1:0-2323 GCA_964526585.1 uncultured Methanosarcinales archaeon | reverse complement strand
TTTTGTCTCCAGCTTGATTATGCCTGAATCAAAATCTCCTTCAGGAAGTGCAGCGGATTTACCTTTAATGTTTATATAAGCGATATTAGACGTCGGATCCGGCCTTGTGACTGTCCTTGTATCAGGCCACATCGCCTCACTTTGAGGAACTTTCACATAATCCTTCTCTGATCCTAGTACAAATAAGCCATCCTCAACAGGATATGCTCCTTTATTCATTATGTCGTAACCGATAACAAACACTTCCTTATCATACACCTCTTTAGGAAACAGATCATTGAACTTGACTACCAGGCCTTCAGTACCGATTTTGAAATCAACATCACTAACTCTATTGTTCGAAGAATTTGAAGTGAAGCATCCTGTCAATAGGAGAAGCGGGATGAGCAGGACCAGGAGCTTTTTCATGGTGCGCCACCTGGAAATATTTCTGCTATCTTTTGGTCAACAGCATCTTTATCAGAACCAGTCAATCCGTAATCACGAAGCTTTGAGATGATCTTATTATCTCTTTCTACGCCTAACAGCCCGGAAACGATCACTTCATCAGCTATCCTTTGGATGATATTCTGCTTCTCCTGCTCAGAATAACCAATGATAGACCATTTTATGCTTGTTACATCTCCTGCAAGGCCGAACGAGCTTACGCCCTGCGCATAGAACTGATGAGAGCCTGGCTTGAGGAAATCATTTTCATCAAAAGGATAATCAAACTCCGCCACAAAGTCGCCTCCGACAACATCTTCAAAAAAAGTTGCCCAAGGCTTTTCGATAGGATCCCATGTATCAAGGTACTGCTGAGGAACAGATTTCCAACTTGTAGTAATTGTAGTGCCGTTTGCATTAGTATAGACATGATTATACCTATAAGAGCCGCCTGGATCAGCACCAGACATGACAACTCTTATGCGAGGCTTTTTTTCAGCAGAAACTTCCCAGTCATCTGCAGATGTTATCTTGCCATAAACCCCTTCGCTTGGGCTGTCAAAAAGAAGATAATCAGTAGTCCTGGTCTCAAGCTTGGATATATCAAGCTTTGTCTCAGGAACCTTAAGGTCAGGAGGGACCTGGATAGTGATAGGAAGGCTTTTGGAGACTATGTAGTCATATTCTGCCTCTACCCTGAAATATTTTGTGTCAACAGGGATGCTTCCCAAAACACTCTCTTCATTGCCGGGAGGAATGACGATGTTGCACCTTAAAGTCTTATGAGGGATCAATCCTTTGTTGAGGTATTCAAACTCCTTGTCAAGAGACTCTTTCTTTGACATCCAAGTCTGGCCTGTAGCATCATTCCGATCCTTCTCAAACTCGATCTGGCCGCAGAAATTGTTCTCGAGTTCCATACCTTCAGGCAGCACTATCTTTAACTTCTTCATCTCCTTAAGGCGGCCAGCCCACCTGTTGCGGAAGCTTATACCAAGCTTGAAATCATTAGATTCACCAGCCCTGTTTATCTCGATAGGAAGCTGAGGAAGATCCATCCCGATCATCAAAGGGCCGTTAGTGAAAATTGCAGTAGGATCACGATCAGTGATATCATATTGCTTGAAGACATCAACTTTTTCCCTTCTCAAAGCCCTTGAAAGCTCTCTCTCGATAGTATAGCCTTTGATATATCCCAAAGTCTCAAATCCGAAGTCAGCAAAGACAGTAAGTATCTTAGGGCCTTTGCCCAGATCGGAAGCCACCTGGGTTTGGTTGAAGATGCAGTCAACATCAACTTCCTGGTATGAGGTGAATCCGTATCCGTTATCCTCCGGATTGACAGATAATTCATGCGCAGCAAGCATAGACTTATTAGTTGAATCCCCTGCAAAACAGGAGACTACAGCATGGATAGGATGATCGATAGAGTCATCTTCGATAGGAGAGATCAGCATGTGCCCGAACAGATTAATAGGCTCATTGATGAACGCTATCGGCTCAGTGAGCTGAAGATCATCAAAGCTAACACCTAAAGGAAGCTCAGAATTACGGTCAACAACACCAGCGAAGAGGGCTCCGCCTGTGGCCTTATAGAGGGCTTCTTGGGTTGACGTTACAGCGATGCCTAGAAAGCCTTTGAAAGTGTTGACAACCGCAGTCCACACATTGGTGACAGTGTTCTTTATCAGATTGAGAAAAGCTGTAAGCGCTCCAGAAACGTCAACGCCTTCCTCATGAAGGAAAGGTATGTTGCTCAAAGATCCGTTTTGAGAAAGGTAAGCGTTCATCACGCCGTAAAGAGAGAACACTGCAATAAGTATCCACATCCAGACATAGAAAGTCTTAAGGCGGTTCACCCACTTATTCTCGAAATCACGCATGAGGAAGAAATACC
>CAZGIN010000136.1:0-2374 GCA_964526585.1 uncultured Methanosarcinales archaeon | reverse complement strand
AACCAAACGATCACAAATACTTGATCTGAGCCTGAGCATTGTCAGAAGTAGGATACGCATCAACCGACCGGCTTCGCCTTCTCGTCAACCCATTAGTGGGACTAATCAAAGCTTAGTCCCACGACATAACTAACAGAACAAAGAGAACACAAACCAAACGATCACAAATACTTGATCTGAGCCTGAGCATTGTCAGAAGTAGGATATTCCTCAACAAGAGCAGGGACAAGGTTAAGAGCCTTTACTTTCTTAGCGCCCTTCTTCAGAAGATTTTGGTCAGCAAGGATACGCATATTATCACGGTCAACCTCGATCTGGCCGAACTTAGCCTTAAGAGCCATGTTTAATTCCCTTTTGATGCGGTAAAGCCTCTTAAGATATTCATTCTTCTTGATGGTCTGAAGCCTGATATGATAATCCTCGCAGGGAAGCATGCTCTGAAGATATATCGCGCCCCTAACTAAAGTTCCTGAACTCGTAACTTTGTCAAAGCTTCTAGCACTGTTTGAAGCCCTGAGCTTAAGCCTGTTGCGCATCTCAATCATCTGTCTCTTAGCAGAAGGAAAATAATAAGCAGCACACCCAAGCTTGCCAGCATATTTCATGAGGCTAAACACAGAATCCTTCACAGAAGAAGGAGAAACACTGCTGCAATTGCAGTCATTAAAGACAATATAATCAACCAAACCCTGAGAATGATCAAGCAATTTCTTGATCTTATCAGAAAAAGCAGGCATAGCAGGAACGACCATACCGATCTTCCACGGAAAATTTCGTGCAAGGCCGAACTTACGCCAGCTTCTTGGATTATCCAGATCAGGATAAAATACGATCTCATCAAGCTTGACATCAGCAAGGCGGTGAAGCTTAAGATCAGTTACAGAATCAAGAAAAGTATGAAGAAATACATAGAAAGAATCAGAATATTCCTTCTTCAAAAGCTTGATAAAGCCTGTAGTGCGGTCCATCCTAGTAAGCGGGTCTCCGCCAGTTATTGAAGCAGCCTCAGCCAAAGAACGCTTTGATTCATCAACAATATCCTTCTTGTTCTGGACTTTCAACTCGTTAGCCCAGCTGTTATCAGTAATCTGGCGCGGATCATCAACCTCATAAGGATGAGTGCGCTGAGAAAGGCCTGTAACAAAGAGATTTAGAACCTTTCCTTCAGCAGAAAGCTCGCAGCTCTTGGGAAAATCCCCAACAAGAAATGAAGAATGCTTAGTTTTTTTGATAGAAATACGCTTTGATGCCCTAGAAGGCCTTTTAGAAGATTTCTTGGATTTAGAGGCTTTTTTAGACTTCTTTTTCGGCTTAGCAGAAGCCTTAGAAGATGATTTTTTAGCCTTATTTCGCTTTTTAGCCCCCATAGCAACTGGGGAGTAAAAAGAGGTATATAAATTTTTAGGTAGTGACAGCGTAAAGTCTCCGGCAAATACTAAAAAATGCTAAAAAAACCTCTGGAAGTTCTGAAAAATCACCTTAGAAGCATCATCTACAGTCAAATCCTTAACTTTTGCTATCGCCTTGACAGCTTCAGGGATAAAAGCAGGCTCGTTCCTTTTATCAGGGAACGGGGACAAATAAGGTGCGTCTGTCTCAGTCAGTATGTTTTTAGAAGGAGCCATCTCTGCAAGCATCTGGAAATGCTGATTTCTTACGACGCTTGTAGGGATCGAGAACATCCAATTGTTGTCAATAATCCTTTTAATCAGCTTTTTAGAGCCGCTGAAGCAATGCATCACTATCTTTGCTTTTGAAGTTTCAAGGATCTCTATGCACCTTTCCTCAGCTTTTCTTGAATGAACAATAATAGGCTTCCTGATGTCTTCTGAAAGCTGTATCAGCTTCTCAAAATTAGGGACCTGCTTGTCAAGGTTTCCAGGAAAATGGAAATCATCTAAGCCAACCTCGCCGATCGCAGCAACTGACTTCTTATGCTCCGTGATGAAATCAATCTCTTTGTCAAGATCAAATGCTTTAGTCCTTTGCAGACCAATAATATCAAGAGGATATGCTCCAAGAGCAGGCTTTACGATGTCGTACTTTTTTGCGAGCTCCAATGTCTTCCTGTTGGAATCAGGATGGACCCCATTAGATATGATAGCCTTTACACCGGCTTTTTTGGCTCTTTCTATGACTTCATCAAGATCCTTCTCAAACTGGGGAAAATCCAGGTGAGCGTGAATATCTACGAACATGGGAAGGTGTGATGATAGGGATGTTATAAAAGTATTGAAAAAGAAAAATAAGCCAAGCAACACATTTATATATGAAGAATCACCTCTTGAAAATCGCTACAACTAGCAACCAACAGGTGATTCTGAATCACCTGTTTGTTGCTATTTGTAGCGATTTTCAAGAGGTGATTCTTCAT
>CAZGIN010000135.1:0-2395 GCA_964526585.1 uncultured Methanosarcinales archaeon | reverse complement strand
ATGGTATCTTCCCCCATAACTTAAAGGATCCTCATTTATAGGGAGCCCTGTTTGCGATATATGCTCAACCTGCCTCAATGAGAAATAGGAGTTATCATCAAATCCAGGGGACTGGAAAGCAAACCACAATCGTATGGAAACTGTAAGTAGGAACGCTAAAATCAACAGGATCCTGACAGTCCATCCATTCTTTTCTGCCATAGAGGTATTGTTGTTTATAGGTTTATAAACATTTAGGGCATATCCTATCTCGCTACGCTCGATAAGCAGTCAGCTCGCATGCGGATGTTTATACTTGCTTAAACGTTCGCTGCTCGACGAGGAGCTCACTTTGTGATATGGGCTGTCTATGCTCGCCTTTAAGACTGCTTAATAAGGATATGCCAGATTTAGCAGGGTTTTTATAGCTTAGGCGATTATTAAAGAATATGGCTCTTATAAAGACAAACAGCCCTGTCGATGACATGCTTGATGGAGGATTTGAAGGAGATATCCTCAACACCATATACGGCGGAAGTGCAACTGGAAAAACAAACTTCTGCATGATGGCTGCAGTAGAGACTGCGAAGCAGGGGAAAAAAGTGCTGTACTTAGATACAGAAGGGGGATTTTCAGCAGAAAGGCTCAAGCAGATATGCCCTGATTATCAAGACATAACCTCAAAGATATTTTTCTTAAGGCCGACATCTTTCTCAGAACAGAAGAAAGCGTTCCAGAAGCTGAAAGAGGCAGTCAACGACGGCGTAGGCCTGATAATAGTGGATTCTATAGCTATGCTCTATCGTGTTGAGCTGGGCAAGGGAGAAGAAGTGTATGAGGCTAACAGAGAGCTCGGGCAGCAGATAAGCTACCTTGCGGAGATAGCACGCAAAAAGGCAATCCCGGTGCTGCTGACAACACAGGTGTACTCAAGCTTTGACCAGCAAAATTCCTTGAAGATGGTAGGCGGAGACATGCTGAAGAACTGGAGCAAATGCATCATAAGGCTGGATAAGTACCATGACGGTCTTAGAAGCGCTCTTCTAGAGAAACACAGAAGCATACCAGAAGGAAGAAAACTTTTCTTTAAGATAACTGAGCAAGGCATAGAGAAATTTGAAAAGCCATAGGCTTGTCAAAATTAGACGAAGACAAAAATAAGATGCAATTGTTTGTCTTCATATACTTAGTAGCAGATAGTAATGTTTATAATTTACTAATTAGTTCACCGGGCAGGACAGGCCTATAATCACCTTATACTCCTCCTGTTGATTCCTCATTTCCCGAAGCTGTATATCAAAGAACTGAGGCCTTTCCGTATTTATAGGAAGATCCTCATCAGCAGACCTATAAGCGTTCAAAGAAGCATCCCATGCATTATAAATTTTCTGGGTCGTATTAAGCGAAAGCTCAAACATAGCCAAAGCTTCCTGCATCTTGATCGGCTCTTGACATGAGGCGTTTTTAGCAAGCTCTTTATATTTTAAGTACTGCTTCTGTGAATCAAGCAGAAGCAATCTTGAAAGCACAAGATTCTTTATAGCGATATACTCTTTTTCAGTGCGGGAACCGCTCTGGTTTATCTTTTGCTGCAGAGCCAAAACATCCTGGCGCATAGGCTCTATCTTGTCCTTATCGATAAGATTCCGCAATGATTCGTTGAACCAGGAAGTATCATGCTTTGCATCGATGCTGACAAGCTCTGCCAAAACCTGATCATAAGTCATGATCTCTTTAGCAGCATTGCCTGTAGGATTACATCCTGCCAATACTGCCAAGGACAGCAGAGCAAGCACTAAAGCCGTAGTTAGCTGCTTCATCCTAATCACTCCTCCTTTTCAAAGATGCTCAGCATCTGGGTGCAAAACTTCTTGCCTTCCCAAAAATACCAGCATCCTTTTCCGAAAGTCTTCCAGTGAAGACAACCCTGACAAATATGCTTATCTGTCATCATAAACTGTCCTCAGTGAACTCACTGAGGGAATGCTTCATCTCAGATTCATCCTTGATGAAGCCTTTTGCCACCAAATATTCTCTTGCAAGAATATAGAAGAACAGTCCTATGCTCTTCCTTCCTTTGTTGTTGCAAGGAACGACCAGATCAATATTATTGGCCTGGTTATTCGTATCGCACAAAGCGATGACAGGGATACCTATGCTCATAGCGTCCTGGATAGCGTTCCTGTCAGGCCATGCATCAGTAACCATAAGTATCTTTATGTCCTTATAAGTCTTAAGCTGAGGGTTAGTGATCATACCAGGAGGATAACGTCCTGCTATCACATTTATGCCTGTGATCTCTCCGAAGAGCTTCAAAGGCTCCCATCCGTTCTCACGCCTGCTTACGATCAATATGTCCTTAGGATCATAATGCGATATCAAGTTTGCAGCCAGCTTTATGCGCTCGTCTATCTTC
>CAZGIN010000134.1:0-2423 GCA_964526585.1 uncultured Methanosarcinales archaeon | reverse complement strand
ATGAATCTCTCAAACTCAACCCTGATAAAGGATGTTTACATCAGGCGCCACAACATAACTGAAGGATATGTGCATTTCCTTGAGGCGGTCAACAAGTCTATAGCGATAACCCTTGATTACCTTGATTTAGTGAGGGTCAAAGAGAATCTGATAGACCTCAACTCGACTAGATACACCGATTTCAACATCTCAGCTGAGATATTGATACTTAACGGGTCTGCTTACGGTTCTACTGTGTTAAGAGACGGAGAGATCTGTCCTCCAAGCATCTGCACCATAACACAGACAGGATATTACACAACATTCACAGTGCAGCACTTCACTAATTATTCTTTAAGCCCTCTTCCGGTTACGATAAATTCAGTCACAGTAAATGATACTGTCCGCACCAACATCTCGTTAGAGCTGATAGCTAACATGTCCGGAGATGTCATATCAAACGTGAATTTCACAGTTATTGATCCTGACAGCATTGTCTTGATAGACAGCGTCGGCGGAACAGAAAGCAACGGCTTGTGGTATTCCGAAGGCTTCAAGCTCAATAAATTCGGGACGTATAACTTCAGCGTCTTCGCTAACAACTCGATCCCTTCATCAGATGCTTTCACAGGTTCTGTCCCTCAGGCAGCCATCAGCCTGAACCTGAACCCTTCAAGCCCGATAAACGGCTCTCAGGTAACTGTATCCGGAAGAGTAAACTTGACTAATGGCACTTACCCAGAAAATGCTGAAGTTTATGTTTATGTTGATGGCGTTTTGCAGGAAGGTGTTTTCACTGTTGGAGGGAATGATTTTGATTATAGGATCCCTATTGACATTGAGTCTGATGTTGCTTCAACTCTTACAGATGTGGTTGCAAAGGTCAACTTTTCTACGATAGATTATATCTCCTCAGGGGATATGCGTTCTGACTGCGGTGATGTTAGGTTCTCGGATGCTGACGGCAACGAACTGGAATATACTCTAGAGACAAGCACTTGTGATTCAGCTAACACTGTATTTTGGGTCTGGACAGATCTTGCTGGAGGCAGCACAACTAGGATCTACGCTTATTACAAGAACAGTGGAGTAACTGTAAAGACTGATTATACTAATCCTGACAGCAGTTTAGTACTGGATATGCACCTGGATAATTCAAGTGCATATGGTGAGAATTCCACATTTGCGTATGATTTCAGCAAGAACAGCAATAATGGTACTTTGAAAGGAAACGCGTTTATCAATAAGAGCGATGGAATAACTGGTGGAGCTGTTCAATTGGATGGTTCAGCTGATTATATTACTATAAAAGATTCAGACTCCTTAGATTATCAGAACTTCACAGTATCATTATGGGCCAAGAATACAGATACATCCATAGGATGGAACAGGCTGATCTCGAAGAAAAGTTCTTATTCATCCGGAGATGCATGGGAGATCACTTTAGTGTCAGGAAGCTACACTAACCTTTACTTAAGCGGAAGCTCAAGCACTAATCTTCAGACAAGCTGTGTAAGCAATTGGCAGGACAAACAATGGCATCATATTGTAGCGCTCTACAACGGAACTACTGTTTCATTATACTGCGACGGAGCATACAAGGACAAAGGCACGATAGCTAAGGTGCTGCCTGGAACATATCCATTAGTCTTAGGAAACGACGGAGATTACAGCGAAGCAAACTGGCAGGGAAGCATAGACGAAGTAAGGATATACAACAGGCTCCTTACTACAGATGAAATACTCTCGATATACAACTCAACACAGATCTCAACATCCACATCCGAAACAGGAACTGCAACCACCAACGCATCAGGATATTACAGCCAAAGTATAACAGCTCCTTCCTCAAATAATACTTATGAAGTGTTCGTCAACACGACGCCTTCGATATCTGTAGGCTCTGCTTATGCCTGGAACAACGCTACATTAGACGTAATCCTTGAAGTACCTGTCAATCCCCCGCAAGTTGATTCCATCGTACTAAATGCAACCTCTCCAGACAATTACACATCTGACAACTTAACATTGTATTATTCTGTCTCAGATCCTAATGGAGACAATATAACCAACATCACTGATTGGAGGTTGGATGGGAAGTCTATAGCCTTATTGAACATGCCTTTTGAGGGTAACTTGACTGCTGAAGGAAACACGAAGGTTAGGGATTATTCAGGTTATCAGAAGAATGGCTCGAATAATGGAGCTACATGGAATGCTACTGGAGGTCATGATGGTTGGGGAGCTTACAAGTTTAGCGGAACAAATAATAATATCGCGATAAGCGGTTTTGGTGTAGCAAATGCTGGTAAAATAGTGACTGTTAACGCTTGGGTTAAGCCAGCAGCATCAGGAAGCATACAAGTCATCTTGCATAATGGTGATTCAACTGCCGGTAAGGCATATGTTATACAAACAGATGCATCTGGAAATATTGGGTGCAG
>CAZGIN010000133.1:0-2457 GCA_964526585.1 uncultured Methanosarcinales archaeon | reverse complement strand
TACTTTAATGATTATTACTTCTCAATCAATATCTCTAACGGAACATATAATTATTGTATCAAAGCAAATGGAACAAGCGCAAGCAAATTTAGGCTCGGGTGGAATTGTTCAGGCCTAATATGCGAAGGTTATTATCCTTCTCAATCAAGCTATATCTCTTTATCATCGACTCTTACAACTTATTGCACAAATATTAGTTTGGATGGTAGCAAATTAACCAACTTTATTATTAGAACTATAAGCTCCACATCAACAGCAACAACCTCCATCGACAGAGCATACTTCACTGCATATCCTTATACCTGGAATGTAACCAGTATAGACAGGCAGGCAAATGTATCAATAAGATGCAAGGCATATGATGAAGCAGGATACAGCAGCTACTCTGATGAGCACAACATAACGATAAACAGAGTGCCGATATTCAACACATCAAAGACCAGGAGCTGGAGCGCAACAGGAAGCATATCCAAGACTATCAACCTCTCGCTCTACTTCTATGACCCAGACTCAGATGACCTTAACTATTCCAGCAACAGCGGAACAATAACCAATGATACATTGGCATTCTCATCCAGCAGCGTCGGAACACATACGGTAATAGTGACTGCAGACGACAACATCACCCAAACAAACGGAACCTTTACATTTACAGTATCTTCAAGCGACTCAGGAAGCGGAGGCCCAGGAGGAAGCACAGGAGGATCTCCAGGAGCTATAGCAACACCTACGACGCAGAATGGGGAATCTGAAACAGAGCCTGCTGCACCAATCGCTCCTGAAGGCGGAGGAGGCAGCACAAACAAGCCGACGACAGAAGAAAAAGGACAGCTCTTGTTCGAGCATACAAGAGAAGTTGTAAGGCTCATAAACGGAAGGACTGAAGTTACTGAATACATAAGGAGCACAGCCAAGTTCCCACAAGAGAATGTTCAAGTCATGCTGAACTTCAGCAAAACTATAGCAAAAACTGCATCTGACATCACTATAATATCAAGCGATGCACCTCCAGAAGTGATAGAAGAAGACCCAGTTATAGGGTTTGACTATGCCTATTTTGACGCTTCAACAACAAAAGTTATCAAATACACCATACCCGGACATTACATACCCTACCAGCTGGAAGATAACATCATAGTCAGCATAATAGCAAAGAAATATACAGAAGAAGAGATAGAAGAAGAGCTCAGGAAGATAAAAGAATCAGAGAAGAACGATGTACAAGTTGAAGTTAAGGAAACTATAACAGAAGATACTTATGAAAAAGCGGTTGAATTTGTCATACCAAACATCACAATCAACACTATAGCTGAACTGAGGATAGCAGACTGCGCGCTAAGCGAAGAAAATCCCACAATAAGAAGCCTAATGTGGAAAGGCATAGTAGTATGCTCCCAGCCAGTAGATTTCATAGACTCAAACACAGTAAGATCAGTGAAGAGCTGGAGAACAGGAAACTTCAGCTTCATCTGCAAACACCTGGCAAGAGAATATACAAACTGTGGAGACGCAGCGATATTTGAAGAAAGCTATGATAAAGGCAAGCCTATAAGCACTGAAATAGACAACAAAGCGCTGATGAACGGGATATGGCTCTTCATAGGCATAATAATCTGTCTAGGGCTATATATCTGGCATCCGGCATCGAAATACAGCAAAAAATTCAGTAAAACAAGCCTACTGAGCGGAATAATAATCCTACCCTTGTTTGCAGTATACCTATTAGTATTGTTCAACAAAGGGATGCTAAACCTAAATCCCTCAGACCTAAACTTCGTGAAAAACTTCATATCAATATCATTAGGGATAGTGCTATACTTCAAGATAGACTATTATCTTAAGATAACCGGAGTGTACAAGAAATACAAGATCAGCAGATTTTTATTCAACACAATGGCAGTTGCAGCATTCTTTTGCCTGTTCATGCCGAACATAATAGACGAGCAGGCATTATCGCTTCCAAGCATGGGATTCCTGAAAGATACCTTATTGTTCATACTCACAGGAGTGAAAGCTACAGGGGCAGAGCTTCCGATGGTGACAATAGGAGTGATGCTAACAGGCGTTATGGCAATCCTTTTGTTAACGACCAAAAAGATAAAGCAGGGAGCTATGTCAGTATTCAAAGCATACAGCTGGCCTAAACTGAGATTAAGAAATATTCCAGCGATCCCATTTTACTTCATATGGAGAGCAATTGTTGTAATCTTCATAATATGGATGTGCTGGCGCATCTTCTTTGACAGCACTTATGTGCTGATATGGCTCCTGGACTCAGCATTTGTTCTGATAATATTTGTGCCTGCACTGATATATTTTGTATGGAAAAAGCTAAAACAATCAAGATCGCTAGGAAGCATCATAAAAGGGATAATCAACTATCCAATTAAGCATGCGATGAATGATGTTGAGGTCTTCATCGACAACATAATGAACTATCTAAGGTTCTCAAGAAAG
>CAZGIN010000132.1:0-2481 GCA_964526585.1 uncultured Methanosarcinales archaeon | reverse complement strand
TCCGTCTTCAGGGTGATTTCATACTGAAAGATTCTGAGACTTTGTCCAAGATAAGGACTTTCATCTCTCCTAGGTTGAGGAAAAACTACCAGACTCAGCTTGAGCGCCACTGCAGCCAGATACATGACATCTGCAGCAGCTTAGGCCTGGACTATTATCTTGTTACGACCGATACTCCTGTATTCGACGCTTTCTTCAGGATATTGCAGGATTGAGTATACAGCCTATCTTACTGGCAGGGTTTTAGTCTTGTTTTTCCTTTGAATAGATATTCTTCTTCAAACATGCCTATTATGAGTAGTGTCCATGAAAGCAGCAACGGGCCTAATATGATCCCGACCACTCCGAACAATGCCAGTCCTGCAAAGATCCCGACCAAGGATACTAAGGGGTGTATTCTCCCGAACTTTCTGTTCAGCAAAGGCCTTATCAGGTTGTCTGCTGAGCTTAGTATGATGCCCCATATAAGGATTCCTATGCCTGCAAAATAGTTGTGTTGTATTATTCCTATTGCTGCTGCAGGCACCCATATTCCTCCTATGCCTATTACTGGAAGGAATGCCATTAACACTCCTATGAACCCCCAGAACATTGCTCCTGGAAATCCAAAGAACCATAATCCTGCTCCTAAAAGTGTTCCCTGCATTAGCGCGATTATTCCTGTGGTGACAAATGTTGCATATGATATTCTTTTCAGCTCATCTAGCAGTTTGTCTGTATTCTTCTCATTGAAGGGGATGTATCTTCTGATGGTCTTCCTTAGGTCTGTTGAGTAAATTAGCATGTAGAACAGCACAAAATACATTATCAGCAGGTTTATGGTCAATGATGTTGCGCTTCCTATGAAATTGAATATTCCGCTTATGAACTGGTTGCTGTTAGCTATGAATTTTTGTATGGATTCCTGTATGTTGATATTTAGTAGGCTTTCTACGCCGGCTGTGATCTCTTTTACGGTTCCTGTATTTGTTATGAAGCTGTTGACTTCTCCTGCTACCAGTGATGTTATTGTCAGCAAGGGTATGAGCACGAAAAGCAGGGTTATTATGAGTATGATTATGGCAGATACGTGTTTTCCGGTCTTTTTCTCTATCTTTATGTATAGTGGTGCGAACAGCACATAGAGTATTATCGCTCCGAAGAATGCCTGTAAGAATGGGTAAAGGGCATACATCAGGAATATCACTAGGACGAGGGTTATCGCTAAAGCATATTTCTCTATAAATTTTGCCCTGTTCATATCCTTCTCCCTCTGATATTAAAAAAGAAAGAAAATTTATTTCTTTTTTTTCTTTGCTGCTGCCATTCCTCCTGCTACTGCTGCTCCGATCGCAGCTCCTATTCCTGCTGCTATCATCGCTGCTTTCTCAGGGTTCTTGTGCACAAATGCTTTCACTTTCTTTTCCGCAGCCATGTATTTTGCCTTTGCTTTCTTCAGATGAAGATTTGCTTTTCTCTTTGCTGCTGCCAGCTTTTTCTTCATGTCTGCTTTGGAAGGCACTTTCGCAGCTTTCTTTTTAGGTTTCTTTGTTGTTCTTTTCTTTGCCATCATGACACCTCCTTTTGTTTTTTAGTTGAGTATTGTTTCATAGAGTTGTATCTCAGCCAGAATCCTATGCCTAGCATGACAGCTCCTGCTATCATGAATATGAATGTGTTTGACATGTTTGCGTATTCTGCCAGCGCGAACATGCCTGATATTATGAATAGGATGAATGCTATGAACAATATCAAAGATATAGTTATCTGGTTGATAGTCCTTTGTGTTATGGTCTCCAGCCTCGTTTCTGCATGGTCTATAAGATTGTCCAGCTCTTCTTTGATCGTGCTCGCTATCCTCTTTGTGAAGAACTCTGCTGCTGTGTTCATTATAGTGTTTATTGTCTCGATGATCGGCTTGACATACTCAAGCCAATTCCCTTTTCCAGAGCTCTTTTTGGAGCTTCTCTTTGTTTTGGATGCCATATCAGATTCGTGCTTCTTTAGATATATAAATCCTTGGGTTGTTTGAGAGAGTGATCTTAGTGGTGGCTACTCAACTTACTCATAACTACTCTCTAATCGAGAAATTCTTAAAAAAGAAAGTCGATTACGTAATGCCCCTAATGAAAATATCTGAGCAAAGAAGAATAAAGGTACTTGAAGCACAAATCAACAGATGCACTAGTGCAATTGAGATGCACAAACTTATACTTAATGAAGTAAATCAATTTTTAATGGGGTAATATTAGTCATTTTAGCAGGAATAATATCATTCTTTCAAATTAAGGACAGTCTTAAACAAATAATATTGAGTTCCTTCTTAATTATACTCATAGTTTGGTTTTCGATAAGAAATTTCCCAACAATAGAGAATGAACTAAAGGCTATTAGGTTCTTACGCGAAAAAAGAAAAGTTCTATATCAAAAATTAGAAGACCTCCTGAATCCAAAATCAAAATAAAACGCCGAGGCGGGGATTTGAACCCCGAAGTCCTTGCG
>CAZGIN010000131.1:1039-2535 GCA_964526585.1 uncultured Methanosarcinales archaeon | reverse complement strand
ACCTTGCTCCCTGCTTGACATTGCCGTGCTTGATTATCGCAACTATGCTGGATGAGAAGAATGAAGTGATCACAAGCGCAAATACTGCAAATATCCTGAAATCGACAAGCTTGACGCCTCCTCCAAATCCGACGCCCAAGCTTACACCTACATTTCTTGGGATATCGATGCCTGCAGTGATCTGATGTATAACTCTCAAAAGCTGGTCAGACAGTCCAAACAAGAACGGAGCTCCGATGACAGCAGCAAAAGTTATGAAGATTGCATAAGAAGTGACGTTAGCAGCCATCTCTTTCTTCAATATCTCAGTATCCTTGATGTTTTTTGAGATCTTGTCAAGCAGATCCCCTATCTCTCCTCCAGAATCGATCCCTACCAGAAGAAGATTGATGGAACGCCTCAAAAGCAGGGAATCATAACGGTTGGCGAAGTTTCTTAACGCTTCTGAAAGATTCCCTCCGCTCATAACCTGTTTTGCGACGATCTCAATCTCAGCAGCAAGCACACCAAATCTTGGGCGGACAGCCATCCATAGGGCCTGGTCGATAGGCATTCCGCTCCTTATGTTAGAAGCAGTCAGCTGGAGATAATCAGGCAGAACCTCTTCAATAGTGACCTTACGCTGAAAGATCCTGAGATCAAGGACAAGATTGAAGAAAAGCCAGACCAAGAAAAGTATGACTAAAAAAACCAAGATCCACAATACAGCAAATATGGCCAATATGTATGATATGCTGTAGCCGTACCTTCCAGAAAAGAAGAAAAGCAGATATCCTGAGACAATAAGGTTGATCACAACGCAGGCATTGAATATGATCTTGTTGAGCTTGTGCGGCTCGATCTTGATGCCTGCACGCTCAGCAAAATTCTTCAGCTGATACTTTCTCTTCTCTTTGCGCTTAAGCTTAAGGCGTTCCCTGATATTCTTAATAGAATCTGCAGCCTTCTTTCGCTCCTATTTCTTCTTCTTGAGCACTTCCTGCTTCTTTTTCAGCTTTTCAGACAATTCTTTTCCGCTACTCATATTGAATATTCTCCATCAAAGATCGATCGAAGGCCTATTGGTCTTGATGATATTAAGGAACATGAGCTGGATGAACCCTATAAATCCAGCGATGATCATAAGGATAGGCAACCCTATCTGGAAGTCGAAAAAATTTGTGACAATTATCAGCATAGTAGTCCCTAATGTAGGGATTATGACAGCAGCCATAAGATAGAACATAGCCAGAGGATTGAGCTTCTTGCCGTACTGCTTAACCTCTATCATCTGCTCTTTCGTTATCTGGTCAAGCACGACAGACAATGATCTTGAGACATCTCCCCCAGTCCTCAATGCATTAAGTATCTGCCACAGCACCCTTCTCAAGTTAGCGCTTGGAGAATACTCTATAGTCTCGTTTATAGCATCCTCTAATGAAGTTCCGACATCAACCTTGTTGATGATCTCATTGAAATACTGGTGCTTTTGTTGTTTTTTTCGGTTCGTAATCTTG
>CAZGIN010000131.1:0-1029 GCA_964526585.1 uncultured Methanosarcinales archaeon | reverse complement strand
TCATTGAAATACTGGCCTATGATAGGATAGTTCTCGCGCACATGCGCCAAAGCATCATATAACGGGACTCCAGACTCGATCTCGATCGTGATAAACCTTCCAGCGAAGACAATCTCCTTCGCAATATCCCTCTCCCTTTTCAAGATCCTGACATCAGGGAACTTAAGGAAATAGAAGAAGAACAATGCGAAAAACAAAGGAAACATGATATAGAACACAATAGTAAGCTTGTTCATCTTGGCAAGTATAGCCCATGCGAAAAGGAATAAAGCAGTATTCATGTAAAAAGCAGAGAACACAGTGCGTTTCACAAACTCTTCGGGCTCCTGCGCTATGCCAGCCTTCCTGAGCTTAGTATAAAGTCCGGGGAAATACGAAGCGATCTTCTTATAGAGCTTTGCGATTCAGATCACCAAAAGATTTGTTCCTATGCACAGCTTTCATCAACGCAGCTTCATTCGTATAATACTCAGCTATCACTCTTCCGACATCATCAACAGTATTGATATTCTGCTTTGCGAGCCACTTCAACACATGAATCTTATCATTGATAGAGCGATGGATCTCATGCCCTGACAATCCTGTATAAGTATGAAGAGTATTCATTATAGTAGAAGACTTGTGCACATTAGCAAGATGATCTCTTCTTATATCATATTTCATCAAAATATTAGGAGAGCCGTCAGGCTTTATCTCAGCTATCTCAAAAGTTCTCCTCAAGCCAGTGCGCCTGTTACGATACTGGACTATAAGCATCGAGATAGCAGGGATCATGCTTATTGGGATATCGATAGGGGGATTGGTAAGCCTTGTGATGGTCTCTTCAGTGTTATTAGCGTGGACAGTAGCATATACAGAATGGCCGGTATGGATAGCCTCGAACAAGACCTCAGCCTCTCTCTTACGCCTTATCTCTCCAACCAGGATTCTGTCAGGACGCTGCCTCAATGAGTTTACAAGCAGATCAAGCATCGATACCTCCCCTTTCCCTTCGTTGTTAGGAAGCCTTGTGACCATAGGAACCCAATG
>CAZGIN010000130.1:0-2561 GCA_964526585.1 uncultured Methanosarcinales archaeon | reverse complement strand
TTCAAGGCAAGGATTGGTTCTCCAGTTCTTTCATATCTCCTATCAATCCTGATATATAATCTTGAGCTTCAGGCCTGATGCCAAGGCGCGGGTGAAGCTTCCTGAGCTGGTACAATAAGATTATTCTTAGGCTATAAGCTGCATCAAACAGTTCAGGGGATTCGATCAATGGCTGATAGATTTCATCTTTTGATCTTAGGTAATCATAAGCTCTTTTAGGATCATCTGCATCGGTATAATGCTCTAGAAATCTCAAAAATACGCCTACCTCTCCTGGATGGGATTCTTCCCATGTCCTGTAGCATCTTAAGCCTTTGTTAACCTGATGCGGTCTTCTGAACAATTCTGAGAAGTGTATTGTTTCTGCAACCATCAGGCTCAGCAAAGGGTGCGGCTCCCATTGCTTAAGCAGCTGGAATGTACGATAAGTCTGAAAATCGATACCACGATAATCAAGCTCATCAAATGCCTGGACAAAATTTGTCAGGGTTATCTGATCTGCTGTCCTGAAAAAGTTTCCTGTATCTGGCGTAAACCCGCGCAGCCCCAGATATTTCTCCACTCTTTGGCGAAGGTCTATTGGAGATACAGGTGTTGCAAAAGAATCCGGCTCATAGCTGCTCCCGAAACTTTCTGGAATCTTCAGTATTCTCATGAAATCTATTTTAGGAGCATACATCTCTTCTGATTCAGGATCGTCTAGTTTCATACATCTCACGAATTTAGAGGCGATTTATCAGATCTTCCCCATCATCCTCATCAGCCTTAATTTAACAACACCAGAATATCCCTGCCATATCTTTTTCAGGGTTAAAGTTGATTCTCCCTTCTCTCTTTCGATAAATACTATGGGGACTTCTTTCATATTCAGACCTGCAAGATGAGCACGATATAATATCTCCTGGACTGTCAAAGGGCCTTCCGAGGATAATTTCTCAACTTTTATCTTCTGCAAGGCTCTTCTTGTATAAGATCTAAATCCAGAGTTGCAGTCCTTTACTTTAACTCCTAATATCATCCTTATGTAGAAGTTTGCCATCTTCGTGAATATTCTTCTCCATGCTTCTTTTCGAAGATCTTTTCCGCCCTTCACTTGCCTGGATCCCAATACCATATCTGCATCATCAAGCCCTTTAACAAGGGAAGGTATAAATTTAGGATGATGGGAGAAATCTGCATCCATCTCTATCATGATGTCTGCTCCATTGTCTAGCCCCCACAAGAATCCTGCTCTTCCTGAGTACCCTCTTCCTTTGTTTTTAGTACGATGTATGAGATGCACCCTTTTGTTTTTGGCAGCCATCTCCTTTACTATCTTCCACGTTCCATCAGGGCTGTCGTCATCTACCACTAACGCTTCATACTCTTTCCCTAAAGACAAGATCGCATCTATCAGATCCTTGATGTTCTCTGATTCATTGAACGTAGGTATCAGGCATACTATTTTCATAGGAATGAGTATTGGATGGGTTATTATAAAATTATCGTTGCATCTTATAGCCTATCATCCAGGAACTGGTCTGCTCCATGATTTACAGCGCGCACCCTGTATGACCTGTCTATAGCCCATCTTAAAAGATGCGCTGAACTCTCAAAGTATGATATCGCTGTCGCTGCATCTTCCCTGTATTCTTCAGTTTCTTCAAGTTTCTTCAGCTGCATTGCTGCCAACTGGTAGTATGCTCTCATCCTTGTCATGAAGTATTGGTCCCTTTTTCCTACTGACCCTAAGAGTTTCTCAAGTTGAGGCTCATATGCTTTTGCATGCTTATACGCATCTCCTAGTCTTCCCTTCCTGCAGCATGCTTCAAACAGCCAATATTTTGTTTCTATAACCTCAGGAAAAGCATTTTCCCATTCCTGAAGGTGAAAGATAGCCTCTGCAAGATCTTTTGAAGAGAGGTCGTCTTCTCTTAGCAGCAATGAGTATCCGATCAGCAGGCTTACAAAAGGCATGTTTTGTCTTCTTTTGTTTGTGTAGATATCTCTAAGCCCCTCAACAGCTTGTGGAGACGATCCATTTAGTGCATCACGTATTCCTTCCAATAGGTCGAGGTAAAATTTGGAATGGACGTGCTCCCCAGTATACCCTTGATGAAGCAGCAATCTGGATCTTGTGAGAAACTCAACTGCAGATTTGTCTAGAATTTCTGCCATCATCTGCTGCTGTTTCAAGTCGCAGGTTCCGAACATTGCAGAACTATCTCCGCTCATTAGATAAGTTATTTTGGCTGTATTAATATAGTTTCTTAATATAATTCTCTATCTGAGCAAAAACCTTATAAATAGCTGTTCAACTATCATGCTTATTACCGAGAGTGTATGCCCATACTGAGGCATGCGCGTGTTGTCTAGGTAACAAAAGGACAGCGTTAGGAATGGAGGAAAATAACATGGCAGAAGAGAAGCAGTTTTTAGTTGCGCAGGATGTTTACCTAAAGTCAGGCATCCACATCGGGACAAAGTTCAAGACCAAGTATATGGAGAAGTTCATATATAAGACAAGGCCTGATGGATTGTCAGTATTGAATCTTCAGAAGATTGATGAGCGCATAAAGCTT
>CAZGIN010000129.1:0-2617 GCA_964526585.1 uncultured Methanosarcinales archaeon | reverse complement strand
GAGATGAGGAGAAATCCGAAGGCTTGACCATAGGAGACCTGATAAAGATAAAGAAAAAATAAGCATATTCTAGAATAATGCATAGATAAAAGGGGACAAAGCGCTGCTCTGGCTTATGATTATAAGTACACCGACAAGCGCAAGCATTATTATTATAGGCGCAAGCCACCACATCTTCCTGACCTTCAAGAATGACCAAAACTCTCTCAACAACGGTTTGTTACCTGCCATTTTATCTGATTATACACAACTGCTTTTAAAACTTATCATTCCTCAATAAGATACAATAAAGCCTAATCTTTAGCCAATTCCTCGCTATCCCACATGTCCTGAGGATTATCGCCTCTCTTTATCAGAAACTTCCCCATGACAAGATAATCAATCCCTGTTCCCATCATACACTTATACGCATCATATGGAGTGCAGACAATGGGTTCCCCTCTTATATTGAACGAAGTATTGATCAGTATAGGTATCCCGGAGAGCTTTCCAAATTCCTTAATGACCTCATAATAAAGCTTGTTCTGAGACTTTCTGATGGTCTGCAGCCTTCCCGACCCGTCGACATGAGTGATAGAAGGGATCTTCTTGTGCCATCTTTTGTGTATCGGATAGACCATCAGCATATAATCCGTAGGTTCAGGGACAGGCTTATCACAATCAAAGTATTCAAGGGCATCATCTTCGCATACTACAGGTGCAAAAGGCCTGAATTTCTCCCTATGCTTCACCTTAGTGTTAAGAAGCTCTTTAGCCTTAGGGTTGCACGGGTTTGCCAGGATGCTTCTTGCGCCTAATGCTCTAGGCCCCCACTCCATGCCGTGCTGGAACCAGCCGACAACATTGTTCTCAAACACTAATCTTGAAGTTGTATCTATTATATCCTTATCATTCCTGAACTCAGAATATCTTATCTTATTGCTGTCAAGAAAATACCTGATCTGCTCTGTTGAGAATGAAGGCCCCAGATACGCATGCTTCATCACATAATTCCTTTTCTTCCCTAATAGAGTATTATAGATATAAGACGCAACACCTATGCTTGTTCCGCCGTCAGAAGCGTTAGGATGTATCCAGATCTTCTTGAAAGGGGTGTTTCTCAGAATCTTTCCATTATAGACGCTATTGAGGGCTACTCCTCCTCCTAGAACTATGTTGTCGCATCTGCATACATCATAAACATGATTCAGCATCTTTGTAAGAATGTCTTCAGTCACAAGCTGAAGTGCGGCAGCTATATCCTTATGCCTGGATGTCATCTCAGAATCCCTTTTTGAGACAGGTCCTCCTAGAAGCTCGCAAAGCTTTCTTGACGGCATCCTGTCAGCGTAATGGAACTTGAAATAGCTTAGGTCGAAACGATAGCTTCCATCATCCTTGATATCAACAACCTGCCTGAGCTTCTTATAATAAGGATTTTTCTTACGGTCCATGTTTCCGTACGGCGCCAGGCCCATGACCTTATACTCTGAGTTGTTGACGCTGAACCCAAGATAAGCAGTGATCGTGGAATAAAGCAGCCCCACAGAATGAGGGAACCTTATCTCCTTCATAAGATGGATATCATTTCCTTCTCCAATACCATAAGCAGTTGTCGTCCATTCCCCTACACCATCAACAGTGAGTATAGCAGACCGCTTGAAAGGGCTTATCAGAAATGAGCTGGCTGCGTGAGCCATGTGATGTTCTATGAAGAAAATATCCTTCTTGTATCTTAATCTCTTCTTGATGGTCTTGACTACCTTCAGCTTCTCATTGATCCATGAAGGAGTTGAGCTAAGAAACACCTTGAGGCTCTTTGGGAATGATTCAAGATGCTGCGATAGCACTCTCTCAAATTTCAGGAAAGGCTTCTCGTAGAAACCGACATGATCAATATCCTCTATGCTTATCCCCTGGGACTTAAGGCAGTACTGGATAGCGTTTATAGGAAAGGCTGTATCATGCTTCTTCCTTGTGAACCTCTCCTCTTCTGCAGCTGCGACTATGACTCCGTCTTTCAGAAGAGCTGCAGACGCATCATGATAATAACAGCTTATACCCAAGATATACATTTTCTCCCTCAAAACTGCCTATAATATTCATCTATAGGCTTCTTCTTCAAGTCAATATCAGACCAGTATGTATCTTCATCCTTTGACAGCCTCTTATCCAAAAATCTCTTGCCGGACATCTTGGCGATGATCGAAGTGATGCCCGCCCCTACAATGTACACCGCAAAAAGAAGGGCAGTGTTGACACATATGGAGATACTCTTTCCAAACAAATGCATGCCTTTCTTAAGCCCCTTAAGATAACTCATTTGAGATACCCCCTCAATAAAAGGCCTGCAATCACAAGAGACAAAGTATACGGCGCCAAGCTGAATACGCTCCAGCTGCGGGGTATCTTTTCCATGAAGCTCAGCACAAGGAAAAGGATGACAGTGAACACAACGTAAGATACAACAAATCCTATGATCACGCTGCTTCGGCTTGTGCTTTCTTTTTTCCTAAAAATCATATCTTGACGGAATCAATTCTCATTTAAAAATTCACTGGTTTTGGGCGTCAGCATAGAAAAGAAGATAGGGAAATTTCTTGGGTTAAGATTAGTAGAAGAAGTATCTATGGGAGAT
>CAZGIN010000128.1:0-2647 GCA_964526585.1 uncultured Methanosarcinales archaeon | reverse complement strand
ATTCGCGCATCAAGGTTTTGTACAGGTTATACGATCTTAGAGGAGAGCAGAAGATCAAAGGAAAGCAGATAGGCTCTGGAAAAGGGACTTGGATCTGGTGGGTGAAAAAGTATATTGAGAAAGTTTAGGGTTAGTAGGGGGAGTTTAGCATTTGCAGCGATTGCATTGGTCATGATAGCTCTAGCCCTATCATTAAAGATAGGATTTTCGGAAGGCCGTGATTTAAGCGCATATGCTGTAAGCTTTGACGGAATTCCTGAAAAGATTGAAGTGAGCAAAGCAGATTATAGTGAAGATGTCCTAAAAGAAAAAAAGCCCATAGTTCAGATATTGGATTTCTCCTCAGGATTGTCTTATGGGGAATCATCTAAGAAAGAGGTATTTGAATTAGTGCCTGCAGGCCTTCCTGCATCAAGCGATGTTGAGATTGTTCCAGAAAAAAGCCCGATCAAAAAGATCATAATCAAGGATGTTTCTCCTGATGATTATCTTGGAGAGCTGAAGATCGATGATATTGAAGAAAAAGGGGAGTTCAGCGATTTTGATGAGGTCTTTGCCATAGATCCGACTCAGCTTAATTTTTCGACTGCTTCAGTCATAGTGACTGCCAAATCTAACACCTTGCTAAAATGCAAAGACTGGAATTTCTCATCTCGGTCCTGCAGGGGCTCTTGGGTGCCCATCATGAACATGAAGCCCGGAAGCAACTATTCCATATTGCTTATGAGAGAAGATCCAGGATTTGCAGAAGTCAACACTTCCGGGAATTTCTTCACTATCCCTGCTGGTGTTACTGTTCAGGATCAGGAGATAAGGCCTGTCAACCTGTCAAGATCATTTGTGATATGCAAGACTAAGAACGATGCAAACCAGCAGACAGAGCCTGATGTCTTTTCTGCAGCTTGCAGGTTCATCAATTCAACGCATATAAGGGCTGAAAGATACCAGAGCGATGATTCAATAACTGTATCATACCAAGTGATTGATTCAGAAAACATTAAGGTGCAGAACGGAACAACCACGATCACTACACTGTCAACAACTGTTCCTATTCAGCAGGTCAACCTAAACCGGTCTTTCATAATATTCTCGCAGAGCTTAAACAATGGAGCTGTAGGAAACACTGAAAGGCTTTATCATACAGCCCATTTCAAGGACAGCTCAACCATCAACTTCACAAGAGAGCAGTCGGGATCGACTTCATCTGTTTCATGGTTTGTAGTTGAATTCCTTGATGATACTCTTGTTCAGTCCAAGGAAACAACTGCATGGAATGTCGATACTGGCGGCACTGTCAAGACAGATGCTATTGACACACCTATCAACATTTCCAATACTTGGCTTGTGTATAGCTATAGGGTCGATACTCAGGGGCTCTCAAGAACTTCCATAGCTGGAAGGCTGCAAAACTCTACAGGAATCGTTTTCACAAAAGAGACAACATCTACAGATATAAATCCAGATCCCTTAATCTATCTAAGATGGTTCACTATCTCTTTCCCTGATGGAGTCGGCAGCTTTGTGCATAACGGGACATTCCGGACATCAGGAACAGGGATATATACTGCAGATATTCCTGTCAGCCCGGTCAATGCAAACAATTCCTTCTCTTATTTTGGGCATGCTACATGCACCGGAGACGGCACAGCTTATCCAAGGTCTTTCTGGATAAACTATCTTACTAACAGCACCAATCTTCATCTCGAGAGAGGGTATTATGGCCAGAATTCAAGGATCGATTACCAGATCATAAGCTGGCCGACAAGGAAAAGAGGGGTTTATTTTAACAGCTCTGAGGTAAATCTTGGTTCTGAGTTCAGGGGATACAGCAACATAACTGGAAATGTTTCACTTCAGGTTAACGGCAACTCCTCAAATATTTTTGTGGAATGCGTATCAGGAAACTGCTCTACTGTAAAAGACAACTGGGTTGACGGGACTTCTCTTGTCAACGGCCAGAATGCTGAGATAAGGTTTAACTGCTCGAATACAAGCATAGCCATCTTTTCTGCTGTCTTCAACATATCATCTGATGACAATCTCAAGCCTGATTATATCACGGTCTCGTGCGAATATTTCGGCCTGAACGCCATGATGTGGAACCAGTCCTATCTTGATCTTGGTTCTGGAGATGAATTTGGAGGAGACCTTACAGGCTATGTTAACCTTTCATCATCCGGGACGAACAATAATGTTGTCGTCTCATGTTCAGGCAACTGCTCCCAGATAACAAGCAGCTGGATCAACGGCACTGATATGGTTGATGGAGAGTCTTATCTTGTTTCGTTTGGTTGCAGCGATTCGATGTCTGGAAGCTTTTCTGCTGACTTTAGTGTAACGTCCAACCAGGATTCAGTTCCTGATACAGTTACAGTTGCATGCCTGATGAACGACATCACCCCTCCAGGCAACATAACTTCTCTTCAGAATGTTTCTCAGTGGAAAACTTATATCTATTGGAACTGGACCAATCCTTCTGATCCTGATTTTGACCATGTTGAAGTCTGGCTGAACGGCACTTTTTATGAGAATGTAAGCCTGGATTATTACAATTTCACAGGCCTTATTCCTTATACTTGGTATGAGATCCAGCTGAGGGCTGTTGACTCTTCAGGCAATGTCAATCCTATATGGTTCAACAGTTCAG
>CAZGIN010000127.1:0-2690 GCA_964526585.1 uncultured Methanosarcinales archaeon | reverse complement strand
ACAAAATCATTCTTCTCAGGGCTGACATGGTGGGAATACACCTCAGGAGGCATAGTCAGCAGAGCAGATGAAAGCTCCTTCATACTCCTCAATGCCTTGCCGTCATTAAGCCAGAAGGCCTTATCATCAGAAACAATACCTAAGAAAGCCTTAGCGAGCCCAGCAGGTATCTTGCCGGAAGCCTTCTGAGGCTGAGCAAGAGAAACCTTGGCGATCTTATCAACCTTTGACCTTTCTAACTTTACTTCAGTCTTAGCAGAAGGAGCGTTGAATACAACCTTGTGACGCCTCGTATTAACAGAAACGCCCTTCACTTTCCTTATATGATGCCTCTTATCATTAGGAGGATCGGGAGATTTTATCTGTTCTTTAGGCTTCTCTTCAGGGATAACCATCAAATCCTTGACCTCATCAAGCTTAAGATCAGGAATCCTGATGTCAAAATCATGATCTTTGCCTTTATCTGCCTCTTTGGCGACAGACTTATCCTCATAGAAAGAATCCAGATATTCATCCGAGACATCTTTCCATTCATCGCCCAGATGGCTGTGAATGTCAACCGATTCACCATTCTCAAGCTTTTTGAAAATCTTCTTCATATCAAACACCTCCGCTGTTCAAGTTTAAAACCTTTTCTACGTTCGCAACAAAATTGTAAGCAGGAACACCTACCTCAGGATCCTTCAAGCGAAATATGATATCATTGATAACGTTCATGAAAGAGATGAAAGCATCATAAGGAGAGTCATAAGGATTAAAATATTTGTGAACGTCTCCGTCGCTAAACCACTTGGTGCACATGTAATAGAAATGGTCTGAAGTCGTGAGCTTCCTCCAGGAATCGATAAGATCCTGATCATGGCTGCGCATCACTGCTTCCTTCAGCTTGTATAAGTTTTGGATAGCAGCATTCTGTATCGGATTGCCTAGCCATGCTGACAGGTCACGCTCAATATCAGCCCAGGAGAGAGGATGATGGATATCTATCGTGTCTTTAGGAGGGATATCGAGAAGCTCTGAAGGGGTATGGAAGAAGATATTCTTCTCAGCAAGCTTGCCAGGAAGAGAATTCAAAAAATTGAATATGCCTGTGTCAGACCACTGGTGCTCCCCAAAGGTTTCGTAATCCATGAACAAGTTAATAGTATCTCCAAGGATAGGCTCAACCCAGCTGACAAATTTCTCAGCAGTCAAAGGATAGCCTTTCCAATCCCTGTTAGAGAACCTAAAAGCTATGTCATCAGACAAGCGGTAGTTCTTCAGCAGAAGACGCATGTTTTCGGTCGTGTGGGATTTGTAAACAAAATTAGGGGACCTCCAGCCAAGTATGTGATCTGCGCCTTCAGCAAGCACAGCCTTGAAACCTGCTTTCTCCATATAGTGAGCAAGCTCATTGTTGTAGATAAGCTCAGTATTCCTGAACACCTGAGGAGACTGGCTGAAATGCTTCCTTATCAAAGCTTTGTGCAAATTTACCTGCTGGAAGAACTCAACCTTATCATAGAGGAAAGAGAGCGAATGATAATAAGTCTCAGAGAGGAATTCAACACAGCCTGTTTTTGCAAGTCTCCTAAATGATTCAAGCACTTCTGGAGCATACTTCTCAAACTGCTCGATAGCTGTTCCAGTGATGCTGAAAGAAACCTTGAACTTTCCCTTATGCTTGTCAATAAGATCAAGCAGGACCCTATTAGTGGGAAGGTAGCATTTCCTTGCGACCTTCTCCATCACTTCTTTGTTCTTTTTTTCATCGAAATAATCATGAGATCTTCCAATATCAAATACAGAATATTTTCTCAGCCTGAAAGGCTGATGCACCTGGAAATAAAAGCATATATTAGTCATTTTGAATCACCTTATTGTAAATATCAATACATTTGTCAGCAGCCTTGCTCCAAGTGATGCTCCTGACGTCTTTCATGCCGTCGCATACTAGAGTATTATGGAGATCAGAATACTGAAGAACGCCCAATATCTTGTTAGCCATCTCATCAATATCCCAGAAATCAACCTTAAGGCAATGGTTGAGGACTTCAGATACTCCAGACTGCTTTGAGATCATGACAGGAGTTCCGTTCTTCAAAGATTCTAAAGGAGTGATACCGAAAGGCTCTGACACAGAAGGCATCACATAAAGATCAGCCATCTGGTATGCGCGGTCAATATCATCGCCTCTCAAAAAGCCTGTGAACAACAATTTATCAGAGATGCCGAGCTCAGCTGCACGTTCTATCATGCGATAGGTCATGTCTCCAGAGCCGGCCATGACAAACTTTACATTGGGATTGAGATTTAGCACTTTCTTTGCAGCTTCAACAAAATAATCAGGGCCTTTCTGTATAGTGATGCGGCCAAGGAACAAGACTATCTTGTCAGAATCCCTGATAGGAGAATTGTAATGGGGCATATCTTCGCTGCATTCAACACCATTATGAACAACATGTATCTTTTCCTCTGGAACACCATAATGATCGATAACTTTCTGCTTTGTATAATTGCTGACAGTGATGACAGCATCAGCAGCATGCATCCCTTCACGCTCAATATCATATACTATCTGGTTTACACCATTTCCCCCAGTGCGGTCAAATTCAGTTGCGTGAACGTGCACAACAAGAGGCTTGCCTGAAACTTTCTTTGCAGTGATGCCAGCCTTAAAAGTCATCCAGTCATGACAATGAATTACATCA
>CAZGIN010000126.1:0-2699 GCA_964526585.1 uncultured Methanosarcinales archaeon | reverse complement strand
TGATGTCAATGTAAAGCTAGTATTTAACCTTACAAACAAGATAAAAGAAAGGATAACAAAAGAAGAGACTCCAGCAGGACTGTCGAAAAAAGAGCATCTGATAAATATCGTTTATGAAGAACTGACAGAATTCCTAGGAGGGGACAAGACAGGGATAGAACTGCAGAACAAGAAACCATTCAAGATAATGATGGTAGGCCTGTTCGGAGCAGGAAAAACAACCACAGCAGGAAAACTGGCAAAATACTTCTCTAACAGAGGAAAAAAAGTAGCATTATTGGGACTAGATGTACACCGTCCAGGAGCTATGGAACAGATAGAACAGATATCAAAACAAGCGCACATACCAAGCTTTGTCAACAAAGCAGAAAAAGACCCAGTAAAAGTATACAACCAATTCAAAGATGAATATCCTAAATTTGATGTCCTTATAGTTGATACAGCAGGAAGGGACGCGCTAAATGCTGAACTTATAGATGAAATAGAGGCATTAGACAGAACAATCAACCCAGACGAAAACTTACTTGTATTACAGGCAGACATAGGCCAGGCAGCTCAAAAACAGGCAGAGCAGTTCCATGAATCAGTTGGAGTTACAGGAGTAGTAATAACAAAGATGGACGGAACAGCAAAAGGAGGAGGAGCACTCTCAGCATGCGCAATAACTGACGCTCCAGTGAAATTCATAGGAGTAGGAGAAAAGATAGACGACCTTGAACATTTCAACCCAAAAGGATTTGTAGGCAGATTATTAGGAATGGGAGACATAGAAGCATTGCTGGAGAAAGCAAAAGTAGCGATAACAGAAGAAGACGCAGAAGACCTGGGAAAAAGGTTCCTAAAAGGAGACTTCAACCTTATAGACCTATATTCACAGATGGAAGCCATGAAAAAGATGGGGCCTATATCAAAAGTCATGGAGCTAGTTCCAGGACTATCACAGCTGAAGATGCCAAAAGAAGCGCTACAAGTACAGGAAGAGAAGCTCAAGAAATGGAAGTATCTGATGCAGAGCTGCACAAAAGAAGAGCTAGAAGATCCAGACATAATGGACAAGAGCAGGATAGACAGGATAGCGCAAGGATCAGGATGCAGCCAGTCAGAAGTAAGAGAGCTTTTGAAGCAGTATAAACAGGCAAAGAAGCTTATGAAGATGATGAAAGGAAAGAATCCTGAAAAGATGATGAAAAAGTTCGGCGGCCTGAAGAACATAGCAGGCATGCAGTAATTCTTATAAATCAGGATTCATTTAAGAGCAATAAATGGGGAAAGAGTCATACGAGGGATGGATCTTCAACGGCAAAGAAGACTGGGGCTTGAAATATCCAGACATTTCCGGAAAAGATGAAGAGAAAAATCCAGAGCCAAAGAAAAAAGTATTAGAGGATTTTATTCCAGGAGCACCGACAAAGAGAGACCGGGCAGAAGCACACCTTATACTAAACGCACTGGCAACCCCTCCTTTAGGAAGAGGATTGACAGACTCGGAGCTTGCATTCCTATATGTGCTGGATGAAGCTCCAAGAAGAGAAATTATCGGAATGGTGCTAGAAGCAGCATCAAGACTGTACTGCCAGACCAAAATAATACAAGCCACGCAAGAGATGCTGCTAAGGGACTGCCTGCTTATACAACACTTCTATTACCCAATATCAGATCCAAATCTTGAGCCCTTGGATTCTGCATACTCAGCTCAGACAAAGTCATTTGTAAGCACATGCACGCCTGCACTGGATATGCTGGCAAGATTAGAGATAAAGTCAGCTTCTGCAAGAAAAGTGATGAAAGCGCTAAAACAATATAGAGACTCAGCTCCCTTCAGGGATAAGGCATACAGAAGGCTTATAGGAATATATATAGAAAATCAAAGAAGCATACCTAGTCTCCCTCGAACTCAACCAAAATAATCATTTCAACTTCTTAGACTTTGGCATAACTGCTTTCTTAGGCCTTATGAGAAGATAGAAATAAACAAGAGATAAAAGAAGGAATACTGCAGACAATGATTCTAACACTTCTCCAAAAGTTACTAAAGGCTGGAAAATAATACTTGATTCACTGATGAATATTCTCCTAATAATCCCTAACAACTTCCAGGCAAGCAACGGGCTTAACCCTATAACAAAACCCCACAGACGGCTTACCAAAGGCCCTTCCCTTACAAGCTTGAATATAGCTATCAAGATAAGGCCGATTACAAACGAAATAAGAATAGCAGCGATTGCATCTTCAGCAACCCTGAGATTATCTATCGAAGTGCAAAAAAATGCTGATGCTAGCTCACATGCCATCTTGATTGACCCCACTAATCTTCTTTATAACTCCATGATATTCCACAGCACCCCAATACAGAATCAAAACACTGCCTATACCTATCAAATACCTCAAGACCTGAAGAGAATAACTAGAAGAGAAATTAGGGAATATCACCTTAAAGCTTACCCTTAGCCCTAGAAGGAATATGGCTACAGCCATAAGAGTCCATGCCTTCTTTCCAGTATTATCCCCAAGACTCATACGGCTTATCAAAAAAGCCATATACAAAGCCATAACTGTACAACATAACCAAAAGAATGCCTGGGTATACGAGTTTTCCAAAAAACTTATTATCATATTCATAAAATCATCTCTTATCCATACATCTTTGCAAGAAACTCGTCAGCCTTGCCACGCCCCTCAAAAAAATTAATTCTTTCCAT
>CAZGIN010000125.1:0-2787 GCA_964526585.1 uncultured Methanosarcinales archaeon | reverse complement strand
ATATAGCAGCTCATGATGAAAATAATTTTAGGGAGGTTCTCCAGAAGGAATACTTCCCTGATGTTTTGAAGAATGTGTTCTTGCCCCCTGCGGATCTTTTCAGAAAACTTAAGGGCCTTGTCAGCAGCCTTTATGAGTCTGGTGATGATATTCTTAGAGAATTAGGCCCTGAATATAGTGTCATGGATCTCAGGAATCCTGTCATTACAGAGATGATATCTTGTTTTTCTATAGCGTGCCTTGATCCTTATGATATGGATGGTGCATCTCCTGATGTGATCATCATTGGTGAAAATCATACTCGAGGAAATGTTGAGCTTTGCACATTCCTTCCGCAATTTCTTTCACAAGGATCATACATTTGTGTTGAGCTTCCTGAGGATCCTGATGATTATGTAAATAGTCTTTCGGGGATATATAGAGATATTTTTGAGGCAAATAATCTATTAAATTCCATGTCTGGTGTTATGATAAGGAGAAGCCGCCCTGATCTTGATAATATTGCTGTTGACACTGATGTAGATGCAAGGAATAGATGCCTTTATGCTATCTGCGAGGGCATTATCTGTGAGAGGCTAAGGGATAAGCTTGGAGCATGGACGCCTTATTCAGAGATTGACAACTGGTTTAAAGAGTATTTAGGCTTAGATAATGATATAGGCTCAATGAATGCATACATCAGTGATAGCATACAAAGGATCGATCAGGCTGTCTTTGACCGAGATGATACTATGGCAAGAAATATCATCGAGGCTGTCTCTTCAAGGAACATGACTGGAGCAGCTATCATCGGGGGTGCCCATCTTGACCGTAACTCAAACAATGATGTTTCAGACGATTTCCTTCTTCAGCGCCTTAAGGAAGCAGGTATAGGTTATGTCGCGTTTATCACTAGAGATATTGAGGTAGCAGTAAATAATGAAGGGCCTGAGCAGGATGATCATCTAAGGGGGCTTTTTAGGGTGTATGGAAACTCTCTTGAGGATTGCCCTTACACTCCCCAGCAGATAGTGGATAACTTCATGCACTAATTAGCAACCTTTTTAAACACTCACAAACTTTTGCTCTGTAGGTGAATGATTATGGGATCAACATTTTTCAGTGAGAGAGAATCTGGAGATAGGATAAGGACAGCTAGGAATAGGAAGAAAAGGCCTAAAACTTTCAAGTCCGAAGAGTCTGCTAAGAAGTATGCTGATTCTATTAAGGCTAAGGGCTATGATTTAGTCAACTTAAAGTCTCCTGAGGCTAAGCATAAGAAGCTTAAGGTAGTGATAAAGGCGTAAGGCTTTTATACTCTAAATTTTATTTGTTCTATTATGCAATTGAGAAAAGAGGTGCTGGACTATCTTAAGGAAGGCCTAAGTCTGGGCTATTCTCCTGATTTTCTTGAGCGTGAGATGCTTAGGGAAGGCTATTCTAAAAGGGAAGTCAAGCATTACATAGCTTCTCTTGATCCTGAGAAGCTTAAGCGCATCCAGGATTATAGGAATTTTGTCTGGATCATAATAACTTTAGGGGTCTATTTCCTGTTGGTATTTAACATAAGCATCCTTAGCGATAACAGCTTCTTTGCTGTGTTTTTCGGCTTTCTTCCTTTGTTAGTAAGCATAATCGGCAGCATTGTAGTTATTGAATATCTTCCTAGACAGAGAGCAATTATCTGGACTCTTCCTTTTTTTACTGCTGCTGTATTCTTTGCTGTAGGCATTTATGGAAACTTTTCCTTTATGGCAGATCTTGATGTTTTATCTCTTGCAATATTCAATTTTGTAGCGAGCATACTGTTTGTCGGGGTATCTAATCTGTTGGGCATTGACAGCCCTTTCACTCACCAGATCCTGGAAGCCTCAAAATCCGATGATGAATCTCAATTAGGAGATGCTCCTGGAATACCTGTAACAGAGCGTATAATCTCCCATCTTAGATCGTTAAAAGAAAGCTGCGAAAAGCTTAATCTTGCTGTAAACAAGGTCTATAGTGATAAGAATCATGCTTCTGCTTTGATGCGTAACAAGATCAGGATATTGTCATCATGGCTTAAGGATCTTGATGCTTCAGAATCCAATCTTAGCTCGAAGAAAGACATCATACTGGCTTCCATAAAGAACATACAGGAGCGCCTTAGCTCTTATTATTCTTCAGAGAATGAGATTTTCCATAATCCTTATTTCATAAACCTTGACCGCGATCCTGATGGCAAGTCAAGGATCGTTGACGTGCTTATAGACAACACGTCAAAGGGAACTCAGGATACTTTTGCTTTTATCATAGAAAATTCGTCTGAAGTGAAAAATCTGCTAGAATCTTAAGCATCAACAAATAGCTTGTGCTTCTCTTTTCCTTCAAGCTCTGACATTATCCTTCTCATGACTGCTGATTCTGGGTTAGGCATCAATTTAACGCGATTCCTTATGTCTTCAAAGCTTTCGAACTGCTTTTCTTCTCTTTTGTCTATTATCTCCCACATGTGCTTCTTCCCTAGTCCAGGCAATAGCTCCAATTGGTGCATCCTTGTGGTCATCGGCTGCGCTTTATTGAAGAATTCTACGAACATCTTCTCATTCTTCTTTATCAGCTGCTTCACTACGAATTCAAGCTGTGATCTTGCTGTTGATGTTAATTTGTCATATGATAATTTTCCTGATATGTGGTGTATCTCATCTCTCTTGCCTTCTCCTATGTATACTTCCTTGTCTGGCTGTAAGAATACGCCTTTTTTTGGCACTAGTTCCAGCAATACAAATTTGCTTTTGCCTATGGCTTGCGCTATCGCAGTCTTCCTGT
>CAZGIN010000124.1:0-2880 GCA_964526585.1 uncultured Methanosarcinales archaeon | reverse complement strand
ATAATGCTCCCTTGCCTGGAGATTTTATTAAGTCTGTTTCTCTTTCAAACTTATAGGCTTATTAAATATTTCGATATTATCTAATATAACCACCTAATAGTAGTCAAGAAACAAAAGCTTTATATATGGGTTCCTCGTTATCATCATAAGTTATGTAGAGGTATAAAATGAATTTACTGGGAAAATTATTTGCTATTGGTTGTATGGCTGTTAGTGCTTTCTTTGGCTGCAACGCTCCAAGAGATCATGTAGTAGAACAACATCAAGCCAGGCAGACTCAAATGGCAGAAGCCCTTGAAGAATATTATGAATCTGATCCTGATTATGCAGAAGACCTTGCCAAAATTATGGGTATAGAGATTGAACATGAATCAGTCGATGCCTCTTCACCAAACGTTCCAGAAGAGCCTACTGTATCTGAAAAGATACACCAGTATGTGCAACAATATGGCGATTTGTCCCCATATAGCTCATCTTACAAAGAAGTAGTGCTTGACTTCATGGAAGAAGGGGGATATAAGGTAAGATTATCTGCAAGCACAAGGAATCTTTCAATTAAACTGTTCATGCCGTATGAACGTGATGTTACATCACTCACTAATATTGATCCTGAAGATATCAGCCGTGCCTTAGAAAGGAATATAATAGAATATAGCGATCTTAGGCTTGATGATGAAGTAGATGCAGTTTACATCTGGAGAGGCGGAGATGTGATATTCTATGTGCGGGATCATACAAATGCTGAAGAATATGAGATCCTCCCTAAACAAGAGGACGATTACGCAGATGAGCTTAGCAGGATTGTTCATAATCTCGGCTTGGAAAAGTAAAGTTTAGTCTAGCTTCTTTTTTTCTTTTCAGTAAAATATATAAAACCCCCTCCAACCTATGTGGTTATGGCAGATATAACCATCACTTTCCCTGACAAGGCAAAAAAGAAGTTCAAGAAAGGCTCAACTCCATTGGATATAGCTTTAAGCATATCTGAGAATCTTATGGTCAATACCATAGCCGCTAAGTTCAATGGAAAATTGATCGATTCCACAGCTTCTCTTGAGGAAGACGGCAGCCTGCAATTGCTAAAGTTCTCTGATCCTGAAGGTTTGGAAGTGTTCAGGCACAGTTCTGCGCATCTCATGGCTCAAGCTGTATTAGAATTATTCCCTGAAGCAAAGCTTACTATCGGCCCTGTTGTCGATGAAGGTTTCTATTATGACATAGATCATCCTCCTTTCACTCCTGAAGATCTGGAGAAGATCGAAGCTAGGATGAAAGAGATAGTTGAAAGAAAAGTTCCAGTAACCAGGATTGAACTTTCAAAGAAAGAAGCATTGAAGATATTCAAGGACAACAAGTACAAGGTTGAACTGATAAAAGAGATGCCTGAAGATGAAAAGATCACTGCTTACAAGCAGGGAGATTTCATCGATCTTTGCAGAGGCCCTCACATCGCTAATACTGCTTTGATAAAAGCTTTCAAGCTGATAAAGCTTGCCGGCGCTTATTGGCGCGGCGATGCCAAGAACAAGCAGCTTCAGAGGATCTGTGGCATCAGCTTTCCTGATAAGAAGCAGCTGAAGCAATACCTTACTTTATTAGAAGAAGCCAAGAAGCGCGATCATCGCAAGATAGGAAGAGAATTGGATTTGTACAGCTTTCAGGAAGAAGCTCCTGGCATGCCTTTCTTCCACGGCAAAGGAAAGATAATATACAATGAACTTGAGAGTTTTATGAGGTCTGAGATGCTTAAGCGCAATTATCAGGAAACTAAAACGCCTATCATCCTTAACAAATCATTATGGCTTAAGTCCGGCCATTGGGGGCATTATAAAGATAATATGTACTTTACTAAAATTGATGAAGCAGATTATGCTGTGAAGCCTATGAACTGTCCTGGAAATCTTCTCATATACAAATCAAGGTCTCATTCTTATCGCGAGCTTCCTATACGAGCTGGAGAGTTTGGATTAGTTCACAGACATGAACTCAGTGGAGTCCTTTCTGGATTGTTTAGGGTAAGGTGCTTCACCCAAGATGATGCTCACATCTTCTGCACTGAGGATCAGCTTGATTCTGAGATAAAGGCTTTGCTTGAGTTCATAGATTATATCTACAAGGTATTCGGGTTTGAATATTCTGTTGAGCTCTCAACAAAGCCTGAGAAAGCTATGGGCTCTCAGGAGATATGGGATAAAGCAGAAGGTGCTTTGAAATCCGTATTGAAGGGACTGAAGTATGATTTCAAGATCAATGAAGGTGATGGAGCGTTTTACGGCCCTAAGATCGATTTCCATCTTAAGGATGCTATCGGAAGGACTTGGCAATGTGGAACTGTCCAGGTTGATTTCAGCATGCCTGAGAAGTTTGAGCTTGAGTATGAAGGCTCTGATGGAAGAAAGCACCGCCCTGTTATGCTTCACCGCACTATCTATGGCAGCATGGAAAGGTTTATGGGGATCCTTGTTGAGCATTATGCTGGTAAGTTCCCCTTATGGCTGTCTCCTGTCCAAGTCAAGATCCTTACTGTTGCCAACCGCCATGAGGATTATGCCAATAAGATAATGAAAGAGATGGAAGATGCCGGACTAAGGGTTGAGCTCAGCACTAGAGCCGATACTATCCCTAAGAAAGTAAGGGATGCCCAGCTGGAAAAGATCAACTACATCCTTGTTGTTGGAGACAATGAAGTGAAAGATAATACTGTAGCTGTAAGGACACGTGATAATGTTGTGCATGGTGCTAAGAAAGTTAAGGATTTTATCGATGCTGGAGTAAATTGTTCTATCTTTCTTGCAGATTGGCATAGTTGGATTAATGACAAGCTTGGAGGAGATATGAAAGTTATTCAAAATGTTGCTGTTAGATATTTTAAGGAAGGAT
>CAZGIN010000123.1:0-2896 GCA_964526585.1 uncultured Methanosarcinales archaeon | reverse complement strand
AGCTTTTGGAGGGTTATGATAGTAACATTGTTTGTGCTGGTAAGGAGGTTTCTTTGATTAGTTATGTCAGAAATTTTGATTCTGGTAGCGGCGTTAGGCGGGGCAAAGCCATGGGTTCCCAATACAAGCTTTATGATTATTGGAGAAGGCGTCGTAAAGCTTATGGTTTGCCTGATAAGTTTAGTGCTTGGATTGTTTCTTTTTCTGAGGATAAGGATCTGGCAGATAAGATTGTAAAGTATTCTGCTCAGTATGAGAGGAGGCGCAGCAAGTGATCAACAGATAGATTTATATTTCTCTGTCTTTATTAAACCGTATCGTACTTATCAAGAGGTGTTTGCATGTATAAGAAAGGTTTTCTCAACAGTCTTCTTCTGATGGCTTCAGTCCTTATGCTGGTAGCAGTCGTAGCTTGGTTCGCTTCATACAGCCTTAGAGGCTATTCTGGGGATATCGCTGGCAAGTTCACCAGCGCTGCAGAAAAAAGAGACTGCTGCAATAAAAATGCTGATCTCCAGTTCGAACTGGAATATTTTCTTGGCTATTTCGGCAATGGGGTATATTGCACCTCCCGCCTGGACTCCCTTGATTCTGTAAGGGATTTTTATGAGGAAGCTTATCAGATTAGGGAACAGTTAAGATATTTGGGTCGTTGCTTCTCAGATTCTGCCAACTTAAATTTAGCTCAGAATGCTCTCTATAAAGATCTGACCAAGATATCTGACCTTTCTGGCCGGTTTGATGCAGGAGAGATATCCCGCGCTGAATTTATGGGTGCTGTCCAGGAAAATCTCTGCCGGGATTTGATGGTATACCTTAATCTGGCCTATCAGGAGCTCCAAAAGCTTTATGTCGATTGTGATGAAGAGGGGTATACAGAAGTCCATCCTGATGAAGGGTTGGTCGCATTTCCTGCAGATGCAGAAAATCCGTTTGTTGTGACAGATATGTTCCCTCCTGGAAGTGATGTAGGTGTTGCTCCAAGTGAAGCGTCTGTCTCCGCGGATACATCAGGTTCTGAGAGCGATGCATCTGTTTCTGCTGGGGATGCATATACTGAGTGCTGCAGGGAATGCCAGAGCACTAAGCTGCTTATATCTGACTTCACAGCTGATTACAAGGCTAAATGTGCTCAAGGATCAGATATCTCAGCAAGCGCTTATGTTGACCGTGCTGAGTTCCTTGTTGATGAGTTTGATTATTATTCAAAGAGATGCAATTCCTGTGTTACAGGCTACAGCTTGTCTGATATGTCTTATTACTATGCTCTTCTGACTGGCCGCCTCAACAGCCTGCTGAATCCTGATGGAAGCATCAATTCCGAATCATGCATGATCATTAATGAGAAGCTTATTGATTTGAACAAACATCTTGACTGCTCCTGTCATGATATGTGTGTGGTTTCTCTGGATTAAGCATTTTTTTCTTTTTTCCCTTCCCAAACAATAACCTTTATAAAGGCCTCCTCACTCTTCTAGTTTAACCCGAGTTCATTAGAGCGTTTTTAGGGAACAGATATGTTCTTATATGCGTTCTTTGTTTCCCGGAATCATAAAAATGGCAGAAGAAAAGAAGAAGGAAAACATAAGGTATTTTGTTCGTATAGCTAATACTGACTTGGACGGTAACAAACAAGTGATGTATGCTTTGTCTAAGATCAAGGGAGTCAGCATAATGCTTGCAAACGCTGTATGCACTCTTGCAGGTGTCGACAAGTTTCAGAAGATAGGTACTCTCTCAGAAGACAAGGTAAAGAGGCTTAATCAAGTTATAGATGACCCTCTTAACAATAATGTTCCTGAATGGATGCTTAACAGGAGGCGTGATCCTGAAACAAACGAAGCAGGCCATATTGTAGGGCCTAACATAAGGTTCGTCCAGGATAATGATATCAAGAATATGCGTAGGATCAAGTCATACAAAGGTATGAGGCATGCAAGAGGCCTTCCAGTCAGGGGCCAGAGGACAAAATCAAATTTCAGAAGGTCAAAATCAAAGGGCAAAGGCGCTTTGGGCGTCAAGAAGCCTAGGAAGTAGATAGGTTAAAATGGGAAGCATAAAGAGACAGAAGAAAAAGTACAGCAGGCCTGGCCACCCTTGGCAGAAGGCCCGTATCGAGGAAGAAAGGGCTCTTGTCAATGAGTATGGTCTTGTTAACAAGAAAGAGGTTTGGAAATTTAACTCTAAGCTTCAGAAGTTCAAGGATCAGGCAAAAAAGCTGATCGTTTCTACTGCTAAGCAGGCTGAAGTCGAGAAAGCTCAGCTTCTTAACAGGCTTAAGAGATTAGGCGTTATTGATAACAGCATAAACCAGCTTGACACCATTCTTGCTTTGAGCATAAAAGACCTTCTTGCAAGAAGGCTTCAGACTGTTGTGTTAAGGCTGGGCTTGGCAAGATCTGTTAAGCAGGCCAGGCAGTTTATCGTTCACGGTCATATTTTTGTAAATGGAAGGAAGATGACAGCTCCTTCTTACATGGTTCCTGTAGCGCAGCAGGCTTCTATCGAGTTCTGCCCTAGGAGTACCCTTAGCGATGCTGAACATCCTGAGAGGGTAGTTCTGAAACCTAAAGTGGAAGAGAAACCAGAAGCTGAAGAGTCTGAAAAAGGATCAAAGAAAGGCGCTAAAGAAGATAAGAAAACATCTAAAGAAGATAAGAAGGAAAAGAAAGAGAAGAAAGCTTCTCCTAAGAAAGTGGGAAAGGAGGAGGCTAAAAAATGAATCAGGATAGACCTACTGAAAGACATCATGAGAGGCATAATGACAGGCATCACGATAGGCCTAGGCAGAGAGTGCTGAATTGGGGGATCGCTCACATTTATTCTAGTTATAACAATACTATTATTCACATTACTGATATCACTGGAACAGAGACTATTGCTAGGGCTTCTGGCG
>CAZGIN010000122.1:346-2970 GCA_964526585.1 uncultured Methanosarcinales archaeon | reverse complement strand
ATATCATATTATACACCAAACAATCCTCCAGCAGGAAGCAGAAGCCTAAAGATAAACCTGAACATGATAAGGCCGGAACACTTCAACGGAGCTGCGTACTGGACAGACGCACAGCAGGAAGCTCTTCGGGCTTACTATAAAAAATATGGAAAGAAATGGATCGAAGCAGCGATGCTGGAGATGCCGCTAGATAACTTCCATGAAGGAACACTGGGAGTGATCAAGAGAAGGCTGATGCAGCTGCTTGATATAAATGCAGAAGAAGGGGAGATCGTGTGCAGAGGGGTTTTTGACAAAATTGCTGGTGAGACGACAGTGAGAGAGATATGCAACGAACTTGAATCAGGGAAGAAAGTAATAATCGATACATCCAGCTTTGCAGGATCTGTTGAGATACTCATAGGGAGCTTAGTATGCACAGAGATGTTCGACAAATACAAATATTACAAGATGACAGGAATGCTGAGGGATAAGCCAGTAGTATCGATAGTATTAGAAGAGGCTCCTCGTGTGCTAGGGAAAGAAGTCCTTGAGAAAGGGCCAAACATATTTTCGACAATCGCCCGCGAAGGAAGAAAGTTCAAAGTAGGATTGTGCGCGATAACACAACTGCCATCGCTTATTCCAAGGCAGATTCTGGCAAACATGAATACCAAAATAATATTGGGATTGGAGATGAAACCAGAAAGGACAGCGATAATCGAATCAGCTTCGCAAGATTTGAGCGAGGACGATAGAGCAATTGCATCGCTTGATGTGGGTGAAGCGATCGTATCAAGCAATTTCTCTAAGTTTGCGATACCGATAAAGATACCCCTTTTTGCAAAGTTTGCGGCTGTACCGAAAAAAGAAGAGATAAAAAAAGGGTTTATAGGAATCAATTAAGCTGAAAGCTTCATAAACTTATCATTGATATGGCTTAGCAACTCCTGCATCACTTTTAGCTTTGCCCTAAGGCCCCTAACAGTTCTAGCTTCCTCCATGCCATACTTAGCGCCAGAAGTGTAAGAAGCTATACTGCTGCTCAATATCCCTATCTCCTTCGACAATAATTTGATGACCCTGCCATCTTCTTTTCTTAGTTCTCCAGCTAAGTTAGTGTATTCTTTAGTGCCTCTTTTCAAACCAGAAATTTCCTTAAACAAGTTCTCTAATCTCCTGCCTTCTTTACTGATACGCTCTTCGACTGTAAAACCAAACATCATGATCACCTTCTTATTTATTGAAGTATAATTGACAAGCTCATTTAAATAACTTTAGTCTGTATCTTATGATAGGGAAATAGATATAAACCTGCCCTCCTTTCTCTTTTTCATGAAGTTCGCGCACATGGCAGACTGCCACATCGGAAGCTACAGGGACCCAAAACTGAGGGATGTGAGTGCTCAGGCATTTGTCAAGGCAGTTGATAAGTGCATTATGGAAAGGGTAGACTTTGTGCTGATAGCAGGAGACCTGTTCAACACATCACTTCCAGGGATGGACCAGCTGAAAATAGCAGTACAAAAACTGAAAGAATTACGGGATTCAGGCATAAGATGCTATGTGATTGCAGGAAGCCATGACTATTCTCCATCCGGAAAAACGATGCTTGACGTACTTGAAGAAGCAGGGCTTTTTGTGAATGCCGTCAAAGGAGATGTCAGGGATGGGAAGCTATGCCTGAAATTTACAAAAGACGAGAAGACAGGAGCAAAGATAACAGGAATACTAGGAAGAAGAGGTATGCTCGAGAAAAGCTACTACGAAAGCCTTGATCTTGACTCATTAGAGAAAGAAGAAGGGATGAAGATATTCATGTTCCACACAGCACTATCAGAACTAAAACAGAAAGGGCAGGAACAGATGGAAAGTTCTCCTATCAGCTTTCTCCCAAAAGGATTTGACTATTATGCAGGAGGGCATGTCCATATAGTGAAAGAATATGAAGAAAAAGGATATGCGAAAGTTGTTTATCCAGGGCCGTTGTTTCCCAACAGCTTCTCAGAGCTGGAGGATATAGGGATCGGAGGATTCTACATATGGGAAGACGGCAAATTAAGAAGGGAGTATGTGCAGATACACCCGATACAAAGCTTCAGTTTTGACGCTGAGAACAAAACACCAGAAGAAGCCGAGAAAGAGATAATGGAAGCGATAATGCACAAAGAATTCATAGACATGATAATAACGATAAGAGTTTACGGATCGTTGAAGAGCGGCAAGCCATCTGACATCAGATGGCAGACAATCTTTTCTGAGCTGTATGACAAAGGAGCATACTTTGTGATGAAAAATGTGAACAAGCTCCAAAGCAAAGAATTTGAAGAAGTGAAGGTAAGCATAGGAAGCGTAAATGAAGTTGAAGAGAAGCTGATAAACGAGCATCTTGGAAAGATAAAGATAGATATGGAAGAGAAAAGCCTTATCAAATCCATGATGAGAGCGCTTAATTCTGAAAAAGACGAAGGAGAAAAAGTATACGAATATGAAGACAGGATAAAAAAAGAGATCGATAGCATTATTCGATCATAAACAATATCTACGCTCGACCTTAGGCTGCTAGCAGCTTCTCGCATATGAATTAAATGCATTAGGTACCGCAACTCCGAGCGATGCATGGAGTTGCTTTTTCATAACCCTCT
>CAZGIN010000122.1:0-336 GCA_964526585.1 uncultured Methanosarcinales archaeon | reverse complement strand
AGCAGTGCTAAAAAATCACTCGATCCTGACTGTCTTCATGACGTCTCCAGCACGGAGCTTGTCAACAACAGAGCCCCCTTCTATCACTCTTCCAAAAACAGCATACTTTCCGTCAAGGAAGTGAGCTGGAGCTAAAGTGAAGTAAAACTGGGAAGAAGCGCTGTTAGGGTCATTAGACCTAGCCATAGCGATCACGTGCTTGTCATGCTTCAGCTCAGGAACTATCTCAAGCTCAATCTTCTCTCTGGAGCCGCCAGTGCCGTCTCCTTTTGGATCTCCTCCCTGGATAACAAAGCCAGGCTCATAACGATGGAACGTAAGGTTATCATAAAATCT
>CAZGIN010000121.1:0-2971 GCA_964526585.1 uncultured Methanosarcinales archaeon | reverse complement strand
CCCTCCTGATGCCGATGGTAGGCATGGAATTCGGGTTTACAGCAATGCTGATACTATCAACAATGCAAGGATGGCACATAGGATTCTTAGTAGGAAAACTGGGAAACCTTGTAGGACAGATAATAGCCATGCAGTTTGATGCTGATTCGATGTATGACCTGATATACCTGCCAATAGCTATATTTATGAGCTTCCTACCAGTAACAGCAATACCTTATGTAGGGGTTCCGCTGATAATAGTGTACACCATAGGATACTGGCTTTTCTGCAAAAAGCTAGACCTACTAGATGCACAAAACTTCTTCTATGGGCTGACAAACTGCATATTCAACCTGATACTGATAATGAAGATCGTTCCCCTGCTTATACAGTGGGGACTGGGATAAATTTATATTCTACCCTCAAATACATCAAATTATGGATTATCCAGAAGAAAGGCTGAAACAACTGAAGATTCGAGGCCTAAGAAGCATATGCGGCAAAGCAATACATCCTTCATTAAGAGAAGTCTACCTATGGAGAGAACAACAAAATTCACTAAGGTATTATATGCTCGCAACAGCCATGCCCATACATAAAATCCTGGACTACAAAGGGAAAAAACAGCCTCCTGCAATGTTGAACGTAACAAATAACCCATTCTATGAAGCTTCAGGAAAATTAGAAGATACAGTTGCAGGACTAACAAAAAGAGAAGAGTTCATGCTACTATTCTATCCTTTGGGACCAAAAAAGCCCCCTGTCCTGCACTTGCTGAATGTTGTCCAGCTTCCAGTGATAGTAAGATATTCTGAAGGAGTATTATACGACAGGGCGACTCCAGGAGAGATACTTACTGCTGCAAGAGAAATAGAAGATGCAATAACGAAATATGATGCTAGAAAGCGTGACTGATCTCAGAAGGGATCTTCTTATAACGAAGCATTATCACTAATTCTTCAGAGAAAGTGTAGAAACCAACTGCAGCTGAGAAGTAGAACACAATATCATTCAAGCCAAACAACAAGAACCATAAAAAGAACACATAAGTCATGATCGCAGCAATCTTGCTGGAATAAAGATGGAAGTCAAGCATCTTATGAAACTTAAGGAATCCTAAGGACATGTTGAGTATGAAGAATATGAGTAATACAATTATAGCTATAAGATATCTTGAGAACGCTTCAGGGATAAGAAACCAGATCCAGAAAGGAAGAGAGACAGACATGAGGTTGTCAGCCAAAGAATCGAACCACTGCCCAAACTCAGAAGCTACTCCTAATTTTCTTGCAGACCAGCCATCAAGGAGATCGGTAATACCTGCAGCAAGGTAAAGGAAAGCGAATGTCATATTGTCGTGAGCAAAAGCATAGAACCATAAGACTACTGTAATGATTATCCTCAAAGAAGTCAATGAATTTGGTATTATCCTTCTGTTCATCAGTCCCTCGTATGATAAGAGCGCCGACGCCCGGACATTCATAAAAGCTCCGCTTTCCTGAGGATTAAAGCATAGCTTTAATTTTGAACCGGGATAACCTTGCGGTAACAACCTTGCAGGATATATTCCAGGGTTGCGCAGTACCAGGTTGTGCCACGTCGGCATATGCCCAAACAAACTGAACCTCGTTTTTAAAGTTTATGTAAAAGACGGCTTTGTAATCAGTTCGTAATCTTTAAATAAAAATAAACAATTTCTAAATGAATGGATCTGCTAATAAGAGTAATGATTCCTGGATGGAACCGACAAAGATACAATTTAGGAATGAATAATCCGGAGCTTCTGCAAAGAGGAAATCCACAAGATTACAGAAATCTGGAAGACGGACTAAGAGCCATAGAATATGCTTTAAGCCGCAGAACCAGATTTGACTTCTTCAGAAGCAGAAACCTCAAACCAGACATCGTACTTTTTCCAGGAGGATTCGTCACATATACTGGAAATGAAGATGAAGCTATCAGAAGACTGAAAGAAATAACAAAGAAACACAAAAGCATAGTCATAACAGGCTTTGATGAAGCAGGATATGTAGAGTCTCCAATAATAGTCAAGGGGGAGAACCACCGCACATTCTATCAGGCAAGCCTAACTTCAAACGACCCTGATTTCAAAAGAGAATATGCAGAGATGCAACGAGTCTTCTACATGGATGACATCATGCAATCCATCGACGGAACAGTGAACGATACAGAACACCGCTCCAGCCCATCACCTGAAATAAAAGAGCTAAAAGACATATGGACACTAAGAGATGTAAAAAGAAGCGCTTCGCTCGGCAGGCTGACTTTTGGAGTCGTAAGCTGTGGAGAGCTTTTTGAAGAAAGGCTAAGAGGGACAGCCTTTAGAAGAAAGCCGCACCTATTATTCGGCTGCGTGCATTATGGAGAGGGATTCAGATGGCACCATTATGCAGGCCATCTTGATGATAATTCTGTCATAAGCGGATTCTTTTCATATCACACAAACACAGGGATAACGCATCCGTTCTCTGGAGTAACAAGAAGGCATATTGACGGGGGCATGATCGATTACTGGATCAGAGACCAAGATTTTCCTGTAGACAGAAGAGAACCGTACTTTCCCATGAGAGAGCGGCAATGACTAATATCTGATAGCAAAGCTTTAAATAAAATCCTTGGATTGCAACCAATATGAAGAAAGTAAGGCTGCAGATACCATAAGAACTTCTTTCTAGGCCTTAGACTAACAAATTAAACCAACAAATTCGTTTTTATCTTCAAAAATACCATAACAAAGGTGAACAATATGAACACTACTCAAGAAACGCAAAAAGGACATGAACAAAAGGATAAAGAACTGTACTACCACATCAAGAAAGCAGTAGACATAGACCACCTGCCTGAGATCAAAGGGTATGATTTCGAGCAGAAGTTTGACTTCGATGAGTTTTTGGAATCATTCAAGCATTTTGGGCTGCAGGCAACTGAACTGTCAAAAGCAATCTCAATAGTAAAGGCCATGCGAAGAGAG
>CAZGIN010000120.1:0-3187 GCA_964526585.1 uncultured Methanosarcinales archaeon | reverse complement strand
CGGCGTGAGGCACTGTATTGCATATCCAACAAACCTTAGGGCATTTTTAAAGATTCCTATCTATTTTTATACTTCACCCTATTTTGAGCAGGTATGAAGCATAAGTTAAGGGAATGGATCGGCAGGTATGGGATTGCAGAATCCATGGCTATATTGTTTGTTCTTGTATTTTCAAATCTTATAAGGTTCATCACTGGCAGCACTATTATTGCTGCAGTCATAACTCCTTGGTTTGAGAACCTTGGTTTTTATGGTACTATAGCTTATAGGGATTTGAAAAATCATAAGAAGAATCACGGAAATATCACCTTTGGAAGCATAATCAAGATCGCTATAGGAAACATTATAGAGTTTGGCCCTGCTGAATACTTTGACAGCCTCCTGCTCAGGCCTTTCTTTTTGGGAGTGTTTCCTTTGTTCATTCCAAACTATACTTTGGCTGTCTTCCTGGGCAGCATGGCTGCTAACGTCACTTTCTACATTCCCACTATTATCTCTTATGAGTTGAAGAAGAAAGTGATAAAATAGAAAAATATGGGTAATAGCGAGGGATGGATTTGAACCATCGACCTTCGGGTTACCCACAAATCTTGATTTGTGTGGATTACAAATCTTGATTTGAAATATGAGCCCGACGAGCACTCCTAGCTGCTCCACCTCGCTATATGCTTAAAAAGAATAAGGAGGGCTTTATAAGTGTTTCTCACCTAACTCAGAATAAGCAGTCTTAAGGGTGAGCATGAATGAGGCCTATCAAAGAGCAACTCCATGCGTCGCTCGGAGTTGCGTGACCTCTATATTGCTTTTCACATGCGAACTGACTGCTTATCCTCACCTAAACAAATATAAACAACCTTATTTAACGTTGATGCATGGCATTGATTTGTGGTATCGAGGAAGCTGGAAGAGGTCCTGTTATAGGTCCTTTAGTTATGTGCGGCGTCTTGATTGACGAAGCTGACTCTGACAAGCTTCGGGCATTAGGTGCAAAAGATTCTAAGATGCTTTCTCCAAGGCAGAGAGAATTGTTGTATGACAAGATCGCTTCTTTTGCAAAAGCGTTTGAGATAATCATAATCCCTCCTGAGGAGATTGATACTGCATTAAGGACTCCTGGAGATAATCTTAATCTTCTTGAGATAAGGGGTGCTGCAAAGCTTATCAACAAGTTAAGGCCGGAAATAGCTTTTGTTGACTGCCCTTCTACAAATATTCATCAGTTCACTGAAGACTTAAGATATCATCTGCTGGACAAATCTACTAAGATCGTTGCTGAGCATAAGGCAGATGAGAATTATCCTGTTGTCAGCGCTGCTTCGATCATCGCTAAAGTCACGCGGGATGCTGAGATCGAGAAGTTAAAGAAAGAGTATAAGGTTGAATTCGGCTCTGGCTATCCTGCTGATCCAAGGACTATCGCTTTTATCAAGGATAATTACGACAAATACCCTTTCTTCCGCACAACCTGGGACACATGGAAAAAAGCGTCAACTGCTAAGCAGCAGAGGGATTTGAAGGATTTCTAGTTATGTCGTGGGACTAAGCTTTGCTTATGTCCCACTAATAGGGTATCTATAGGGCAAGGCCCTTAGCTAGGAATAAGGCTGCTTCTGCTAAGCAGCAGAGGGATTTGAAAGACTTCTAAGAATACTATCTTCTGATTATCTCTATTTACTTTATCGCTTTCAGAAATTCTTTATGTATTTTGGAGTTGCTTGCAACAATACCTTTCTTCAGTACATTGACTTTCCCTTTTGGATATGCTGAAACCTTTCCTCCAGCTTCTTTCACGATCAAAGCTCCTGCTGTGTGGTCCCATGGCTTGTCATCTGGATGTATATATCCGTCGATCCTTCCGCTTGCTGTATAGCATAATGACATCGCTGCGCTTCCGAATATCCTTATCTTTTCTGAGGTTGGAGGCCACAAGTTCGTAACTGTCTTTTTTCCTATATCTTTTCCATTTCTGTTTATGCTTGACCCGCTTACTGTCAGCCATGCTTCTGAAAGTTTTTTTGTATCAGAACATCTTATCTTTTTTCCGTTCAGGAATGCTCCCTTCCCTTTTGATGCATAGAACATCTCTTTTGTGAAAGGGCTGTAAACAACTCCTGCTATCATCTCTCTTCCTTTTACCAGCCCTATTGAGACGCACCATACTGGATTTCTGATAAGATAGTTGCTTGTTCCGTCTAAAGGGTCTATCACCCATGTATAAGAAGAATTTCCTGATGCTCCTGTCTCTTCGGTCAGCATTGCATGTTTAGGATATTTTTTTGTGATCTCCTTCTTGATAAGGCTGTCTGCCATCTTATCCGCTTCTGTCACAAAGGATTTGTCTTTCTTCTTCGCTACCTCATGAGACATATTATACCGTGACAGCAGCAGTTTGCCTGCTTTCAGAGCTGTCTTCTTTGCGAACTCAAGATATTCCATTTGAGAAATAAAAAATTTAGAGTATTTATTTGTTTCTAAACATAGGCAGTCTTAAGGGTGAGCGTGAATAAAATATCATATAAGAGCGTAACCCTTCGTCGAACGGTTAGCGATACCTCAATTTTGCTAGAAATACGCGAACTGACTGCCTAAACAAATTCTGTCTTCTTCGCTCTTATGCCTTTCTTCTGTGTGTGGCTTTTCTTGCAGACTGTGCACTGGTACCTTAGATCTGTCTTTTTGGTTGTCTTTGCTCCAGTCATCTTGAACTTGGTTACTGCTGGCTTTGAATACCTGCCTAAGTTTCCATGTCCGTATGCCCTTCCTCTCCTTTTAGCTCTTACTTTGCTTCCATAGGTCAAGCTGGATGCCTGTTTCTTCTTAACTTGGCTTACTTTGTGCTCAGTATGCTTCTTGCAGTATGGGCAGTACCTTTTGAGCGCTTTTGGCTTTTTCATGCCTCTCAAGAATAAGAGACTCTTTAAAAAGGTTGCGCTCTTTCAGGCTTTCTGGGGTTTTTGAAGTGCCATCCAGGCTGCTGGTATGGCCGGTATGATCACTATTATCCATCCTACTGCTAAAGCCCATATTGGATATCCTTCGTAGTTTCCCCGGAATTCTCTTATGGTCTGCATCACCAACAGTCCAGCCAATGCTATAGTGATAATATATCTTATCTGTATATCTAATTCTCTTACGATCTTGATCTTGCTTACTTTATTCACGTCATTCCTGAATCTCTCTGCGCCGT
>CAZGIN010000119.1:0-3263 GCA_964526585.1 uncultured Methanosarcinales archaeon | reverse complement strand
ATCCAAGCGCTAAGCAAAACTCAGGATATCTGGGTTATTTCAGCAAAGGCGTCATGGTTCCCGAGTTTGAGAATGCTGCTTTTGCTCTCGATGTAGGCCAAATTTCAGCTCCTGTTGAGTCACAGTTCGGCTGGCATATAATCAAGGTTGTCGACAGGCGTAAGATTGGCGAGAAGAAGCTTGAAGTTGTTCCGGATGATTTGGTTCCTGAAGATCCAGAATCCTTATCTAATGATTCTGAAGCAGAAGCTATCATAGACGAAACTGACAGCTTAAACATTTCTGAGGATCTTTTTGATCTTGGCTCTGAAACAGGGGATAACAGCTCATCTGCAGATAATTCAACCTTAGAAAGCGAGTAATTTTTATATTCCTTCTTTATTTTATGCTTATATGGAAAAGTACTGTATAATCATGCCTGCGCACAATGAGGCAGAGCATATCAGGGATGTGATTGCGGATATCAAGCACATCACCCATAACATAATTGTGGTAGATGACGGATCAAGCGATGATACTTTTCAGATAGCAAATGATTCTGGAGTTGATGCACTGCGGCACATCATAAATCTTGGGAAGGGTGCGGCTGTCAAGACAGGATGTGATTATGCCCTGAAAAAAGGTTTCACGCATATGATACTTGTTGATGCTGACGGCCAGCATGATCCTGCTGAGATCTCTTTGTTCCTTGCTGCATTGAAAGATTATGATATAGTTTTTGGGGTGAGAAAGTTCGACAAGAACATGCCGAAAGTTGCCCGGCTGGGAAATTGGTTCATCAGCAAGGTTGCGGGTTTTCTGTACGGCATAAAGCTGAAAGACACCCAATGCGGGTACAGGGCTTTCTCTGCAGAAACATATAAAAAGATTCGCTGGAGCTCTAGTGATTATTCGATGGAATCTGAGATGATTGCTAATGCAGGCAGGCATAAGCTTAAGTATAAGGAGATTCCTATAAAGACGATTTACCTTGATGCATACAAGGGAACGACTATGCTTACAGGGTTCAGGATCGTAATGAACATGCTGTTATGGAAGTTAAGGATAAGGTGAGGTTGGTTTGTTATGGCTTTAGGCATTCAGATTGTTGGGCTTGCATTCGCTTGCTTCATGTTATATTTGTCTTTTCTCCATTTCAAGAGGAAGGAGTTCACTCCTAAGGAGACTTTTGCATGGATGCTATTGTGGGTCGTCTTCATCGTGCTCATATTTATCCCTAGGGTGCTCCAATATCTGACTGATCTTTTGAACATCTCAAGAGTCTTTGATTTCTTCATAGTCTTGGGATTTATGTTCCTTATCGGCTCAAGCTTCTATATGTACGGCCTGATAAGACAGACCCAGAAAAGGATCGAGCATGTTGTAAGAAAAGTTGCTTTGGATGAGAAAGATGAAGATTCTGTACGTCGTTGAGCTGCACCATCCTCATGTAGGTGGTGTCGAGGCATTATACAAGAACTTGTCAGAGAAGCTTGTGAAGCGCGGCCATAAGTGCACTGTTCTCACTTCTAGGCTTCCAAATACTAAGAAAGAAGAGACCATCAATGGTGTTAAGATAATCCGCGTAAATGCTCCTAAGTTTGCTGCACGCCATTTCTTCTCTTTCCTTGCGGTCCCTAAGGCTATAAAGCTTGCAAGGTCTCATGATGTGCTGCACACTACAACTTATAATGCTGCTATTCCCTCAAGGATAGCTTCTATGATAACAAAGATCCCGGTAGTGATAACTGTGCATGAGGTGCTTGCAAGAAAATGGTTCACCATGACAAGGATAAATGCTTTTACTGCATGGCTCTATCTTAATATCGAAAGCATGATCACTAATATGAAGTTCGATATGTTTGCATGCCCTTCTGATTTTACAAGAAAGAGATGCATACAGTCCGGATCTGATCCTAGCAGGACTGTTACAGTCCATAGCGGTGTTGATTATGATCTTTTTGATCCGAAGAAGGTTGATCGTTCCATAAGGAAAAAGCTGAAGCTTGAGAAAAACTTCACGTTGATATCATTCGGCAGGCCTGGATTGACTAAAGGTATAGAATTCCTTGTTCAGGCTATGCCTGAGATAGTCGAGAAGGTTCCTGATGCAAAGCTTCTTCTTCTGCTGGCTGATTCTCCAAAGGATCGTTTTGATTACATCAAAGGCCTTATCAGGAAGCTGAAGCTTAACGACCATATTGTCCTGAAAAAGCCTGTTCCCAGAAATGAGCTTCCGTCTTATATTGCAGCAGCTGACTGCGCTGTCGTCCCTTCTCTTAGCGAAGGCTTCGGCTTGACTGTTGCAGAATCATGCGCCATGGACGTCCCTGTTGTTGCGTCAGATACTGATTCCATCCCTGAAGTCGTCAACAATAAGTTTGTCTTGGTCGAGCCTGGAAATCCTTCAAGCATAGCTCATGGTGTCGAGAAGGTCTTCAAGAAGCAGTACACAACCTCAAAGAAGAAGTTTTTCACCTGGGATAAGGTTGCTGATAATTATTTTAAGATATATGAGAAGATCGTTCATAAGAGATGATATTTGAGTCCAATTGATTCAGCAGTTTCTATCATTATCTCCAATACATCTTGCCTATATCTTTTTGCTTCTTCTGAAGATCTGAAATCGCTTCCATCTCTGAAAGAGCGTGGAACATTGAACGTAACTTGACTTTCTTTTGGAGGAAAATATACTTTGCCCTTTTGGTCTGAATATTCACAAGTCCACTCTAACCCAAACTTTGGAAGTACTTCCTTGTCTACTCTGCCAATTACAGTAGGCTCGAAGATTCCTTTCAGCATCTTGAGTAATTCTTGATTTAATCCTGAACATAGGTTAATGGTCTCTCCAGTTATTACATTTACTTGTATAGCTCCGCTTTCAACACTTAGCAAAAAAGGATGTTTCAAGATTGCAGGGTTTACATCTGCTAATGAAGCATCCATGCCGTAAGCTCTTGCAAACTCTGTGTTTTGGCTGTATCCTGATCCAGTCAGCACTGTAACATAAGGATTTCCTCCAAGCCCCATTCCTTCTGCTATTTGCCTGAATTCTGTTCCCCTTGAATAATTTCCTTTTGAGACTAATACCCCATCTCTGTCAGAGACTATATGTGTTATTCCTCTTGCTTTTGCAGCTTCCAAGAATTGTAAGAAACCGTCTAATACTTTTCCTTCTGTCAAAACCGCATTATTCATGGATTTTAATGTTTCCTTAACTCTTTCTTGAGCATTTGCAGGAGCTCCCACTAATCCCAACCCCGGAAGCGTAAGGATTGGCAAAT
>CAZGIN010000118.1:0-3277 GCA_964526585.1 uncultured Methanosarcinales archaeon | reverse complement strand
TTTGATCTTGCTTTTTTCAGTATGTAATCTACGCATCTTGAGCTGCATGTATCATCATCCACTGGCTGCATAACCAATACTGGAGTCTTTACCTTTTTCACTGCATTTAGGGTGTTCCTTACTATCTTTATGACATCATTAGCGCTGTTGATTGGGATTATGTTGTACACAAATCTCTGGTTCTGCATCTCAGGCTTGTACATATGCCTCTTTCCTTTTTTCTTGAACACCTTGAAGTATTTGATAAGGTGGAATATTGCCCTGAAAAACTTCTCCCTTTGGAAGAATACAGGTGTTGCTAAGCTGACTACTCCCGCATTTTTGTATTTTGATGCCATCTCTATTGCCAGATTTCCTCCCAAGCTGTGCCCTATGAAGAATATTTCTTTTGTGTGCTTCTGCAGCTCCCTATACGCTTCCGTGAGGCTTTGCATCCAGTCTTTGTATGTTGTTGTCGCCATGTTTTCAGGGCTTGTGCCATGCCCTTTCAGAAGCGGAGCTATCACTGTGATGCCTTTTGATGCAAGATATTCTGCCATGGGCTTGAAATCTAATGGTGAACTCGAGAAGCCGTGTATCATAAGCGCTCCTGTCTTTCCTCTTTTGTGGAATATTGTCCTTGCTCTTGGATCAGGCTCCTGGTTGTAGTATTTCTTCCTTATTATTACAAGCTTGAAATGCCTTATCAGGCTCAAGAACATCAGTATCGCGATTATCCACTTTATCATTTTTCACTTGATCAGACTATTATCATTATGAGGTATAAGACAGCTGCTATTATCGGATATGCTACTGTGTATTTTAGCTTCAGTTTCGGGAACAGCCCTAACATGAATATGAAGATTGTTGCTGCTAATAGATATGCTTCGTTTATCGAAGCAGAGTAGAACAACAATCCCATCAAGGGATATATGTATGAGAATATCTCTTTTTTTAAGAACTGCAGATGCTTGTACTGCTGGTATTCTTCTTTTGCTATCTTCTTAAGCAGAAAGCCAAAAAAGACCCCTGAATAGGACAGTATCAGCATAATGAAGTATTGCAGCATCTCCATGGCATAGCCTCTCTTCTGCAACTATTTAAACTTTGTTTTTAAAAATATAAGATTAAAGAAGTTAAAAGAAGTCGTCGAATATCTCGTCTAGGTCGTGCTTTCCTATCTTCTTCTTGTTCAAAGCTGACATGACGCTTCTCTTGTTTCTTGCTCCTGTCACTTCGTCAAACATCATGTCTGAGTCTTCTATAAATCCTTCTTCCATTTTTTTCTCTGTTTTAGTAAAGCTCCAATCTTCTTTGCTTCTCAAGCTTCTCTTCAAGCGCTTTCAGCCTTGCTTCAAGCTCGTTCTGCCTTGAGTGCAGGCTTGATATCCATCCGTGCACATTATTCTTCAGATTATCAAATTCCATCTTTGATTTCCTGAACGATAGTATTACTTTTTCTTTGAATGCCATTTTGCACCTCAATCATCCAGAACTACCAAAACCATAGAGATGGGACTAGAGGTTATATATAAAGCTTTCGGTCTGCTACTACTCAGAAGGAGTGATTAGGTTATCCTATCTAATTTGTGCAGTACTGTTCGCTTGCTCCAGTTATCCTTATGTAGCAGTCAGGATCTTTTAGGGCAGTCACTTTTTCTGCATGAGTGCAGTCAGCAAGAGCCTTCTGTAGCTTTCCTTGGGCATCTTCATATGGATCTATTGTATGATACAACAGGTCCAATGTATTCAGCCCTATTCCAGCAAGGTATCTCTTGAATTCTAATCCTTCTGTATCACCGATATCATCATCCTCTTCCCAAGAAGAGGTTGCTGATTCAAGAACATACAAATCTTCATCTCCCCAGCTGTCATCTTCCCTTAAGTAATACTCATCACCATCTTTCTCTATAAAGAATTGGTTATACTCTCCTGACCAGAAAGCAGGGTTGTTTACCACTTCATATGAAGCTTCTTCTATATCTGGCGCCAGTTCAGGCCTATTGTATTTAGCTAATGCATCATTCCTGTTCTCATGCAATACTCCAGTGGCTGATGCAAGGAAATGTACTCTTCTTATGCTTTGTATTCGTACACCATCATCATTTGCACCGTTCACAAATAATGCATAGACACATTTTCTTCCTGGGAACTCAGGAGGCCTTTGGAAAGTTGCTTCTGCCAGCTTGTCAAAAACTGCCTTATCCTTAGGTTTTACAGCTAGTTCAAGCTTGAATGTCTTTGTGTTCACAGGATCAGGCTGGAACTGCCGACTTGGATTTGGAGCCATCTGAACCTTATATTTGTAAGGCATATTCTTTACGCTGTTTGGCAATAAGCCTGTATAGTCTGGAAGGGCTCCTGTGAAAGGGCTCATAGCAGTCTCAGCTCCAGATGTCGATGCGATGATCTCTCCATATCTGTATTGATATTTCTCAAGTGGAGTTGATGAAAATATCATAGCTTCTGTTTCTATAGGATTGCTTCCAGTTATTACGCTTATCGATCCTGCTGGAGCAAAGTCAGTGTTCTTGAACTTAACATAGTAATAATATCCTATGATTGAAGTGCTTGTTGGTATTCTTTCTTGTCCTGGCCCGTTAAACTGCCATGTCGCTCCGTTGTTGTCTTCAATGCTATACGTAAAGGATATCGCTCCAGGCTGAGAAAGCTTATAGGTTATATTCATCTTTGGCTTGCACTCATTAGGATAGCCTGTATATTGTGTACAATCATAGACCATAGTGTTCTGCTGCTGTATCCACCCTTGGTTTGCCCATGTTCCTGATATGCCTGTAATTTTCTGCAGTCTGTTGATATCATTTCCGCTGTCGAACAAGACATTTATCATCTTTGGCGTAACGCCTCCTGATGCAGGAGCGTTTGCCACAAATTCAAGCTGGATATTGTCGCCAGCATAAGCTTTCTGATATTCTCCGCTTAGGCTTCCTAATGCTAAAGGCCCTATGTTTCTGTCAGGCCATCTTATGTTTATCTGGTAATCCACTGCAGGCCCATTGTCTGTATTCAGTTCTGGGGTGCTCAAACCTCCAGCTTTATAGCCTTGGCCATCTGTAGCGTTTACGCTTATCACTATTCTTTGCGTCTGTCCTGGACTAGCTCTTGGAAGCGAGTCTATCATTAGTATTATAGTTGCTTCTTCCCTGTTGGTCTCTGTATTTTTTGTGAATTCTGCAAAGGTAATCCTGGCAGTCACATCATTTCTTTCCTTCAGTTTGGCAGGATCAGTTTCAACATATGCGGTTGCTGGTGAAGAAGGATCCTCTTTTAGTAATGG
>CAZGIN010000117.1:0-3286 GCA_964526585.1 uncultured Methanosarcinales archaeon | reverse complement strand
TTTTGGTTTTCTCTTCTTCTTTTCAAGTATCTTTATTATCTCAGTTACTGGAAGCCCGGGCATCATTATATCTAGTATTATCAGATGATAGTCTTTTTTCTTTATCGCATGCAGGCATTCATCGCCGTTTTTTGCAGAATCCAAGAGGCAGTGGCTGCACATAAGATGGTCTGCTAATACCCTTATGTCCTCTTCATCATCCACTATCAGGACTTTTTTCTCCATGCTTTCAGCCTCTTTTTAGCTAAGATAAGATCAGTAAAGATATATTATTATGCGCCAAGTATCTTCTTAACCCTTCTCCTAAGCTCTTCATTTGTTACCGGCTTGAGGATATAGTCCACCACATGTTTCCTTTCGAGTATCTTCTTCAGTTTCTCCTTAGGCTGCTCAACAACTGAAAAATATGCTATCTTCGGCTTGTACTTGGTCTTCGACCTGCCTATCGCGTCAACTATCTTGTCTGCAGGCATTCCGGGCATCATTATGTCCAATAGTATCAGGTCATATTTCTTTTTCAGCGCGGCCTGCATACATTCGTCGCCGTCTTTTGTCGTGTCCAATTCATAGTCTTTAAGGACTATCTTCAACAGCTCCCTTGTGTCAGGCTCATCATCAACCAGAAGTATTTTTTTTGGCATAGTATCCTCATAAGTGGGTCCTTTATATAGTTTTTCATTCTTCCGTAAATCTTCCGATTATGCTATTTGCACTACTAAGAAGTCAAAATACTATCTCTTCAGGAAAAAGCTCTATCCCATTCTCAGCTATCCTCATAGGGATTATCTTTGGGTCGAATCTTGTGCCCCTCATCTTTAGTATCTCTGCTACTCTCTGCCTCATGTTCTTCTTCTTTAGATTATAAAGCAATATCACTCCGTCTACCTCAAATTCTGCTACGCTGTATTCCTTCTGTTCAGAGCCTGCTCCTGATTCTGCTGTCATAAGTGTTGTGCATCCCCATTTTGAGATTATGTCGAACAATAGCAGGGCTGCCTCCCTTCTTGCCAGCTCATCTTTATGTAATAGCATGAACGCTGTGATGCTGTCTATCACTACCCTTTTTGCTTTGATCTTCTGCACAAATGTATCGATCGCGCCTCCCCCTTCTTCCAGCAGCTTGTTTACTTGTTCAGGAGAATACCTTAAGAATACAAATTTTCCTTCTTTCTCGAGTTTTGCAAGGTCCCAGCCGAACTCTTCCATATACTTGTACACATCTTCTTTCTCTTCTTCAAATGAGATGTATATCCCCGGCTCTCCGTTCACTGCACCGTAGTATAGGAACTGCATAGCAAAGATTGATTTTCCTGATCCAGGGATGCCTGACACAAGATTAGTGCTGTTCTTCACAAATCCTCCTCGTATCTCCTGGTCTAACCCTGATATCCCTGTAGGTATCCTTGTTATCTTGCTTTTCCTTTCTGCTTTTGGCTTTTCAGGGGTCTTTTGAACTGTCTGCTCTGCCTTTTCAGCACTTTCTGCCTTTTTTACCGCAACATCAAGATTAAGCTGCAGTTTAGAAAGGTCTACCTGGCCGTTTCCTAGATTGATCAGAGGATTTCCTGTCTTAGGAGACAGATCTTGTTGTGTTGCTGCCATGAATATCCTTCAAATAAAGCTTATTTAAGTATTTTTTTGACTTTTGCTACTAAGTCTTCATTTGTGAACGGCTTTTGGATATAGTCTACAACATTTTTTTGGCTTAAAAGCTTCTTCTTCTCTGAGGAAGGAAACTCTACGACGCTGAAATAGCTGATCTTTGTATGGTCTGCGTTCTTTATCTTTGACAGCCCTGCTATTATCTCTTTTGGAGTCAATCCAGGCATCATTATGTCCAGCAGCATAAGGTCGTATTTCTTGCTCTTAACTTTGTTTAGGGCGTCTGCGCCGTCTTCAGCTTCATCTGTCTCAAATCCTTCTACATCAAGTACTGCTTTCACTAATGCTCTTGTATCCGGCTCATCATCCACGACTAGTATCTTTTTTGTCATCTTCTACACCTCTATTGACTGCTTCACCAGAGATAGAAGGTCTTTGTTTTTAAAAGGTTTTTGGACAAATCCCTGCGCTTTTGACAGGTCTACCTCTTCCCTCTCTTTTATGGATACAAATATTATCGGTATCTTGTTGCCTTCTTTCCTTAAAAGCTTCAATACTTGCTCTCCGCTTATGTCTGGCATGAATATGTCCAAAAGTATGAGGCCAAATCCGTTATTCTTCACTTTCTCAAGGCATTCCTTGCCGTCATAGCCGCACTCAACCTCATATCCTTCTGATTCAAGCAGCACTTTGATCATCTCGCATATGTCTTCTTCATCGTCTATTACCAGTATCTTTTTTGCCATTTTTGCCTCTCTCCTTTTGTTTTTCTGTTTTATTATCTCTTTTCAGCCATAGATAGAATAATATCATCGCTGCTGCCCCCAGAGAATAGTCTGTTATGTACATGATCTCAGAGACGATAGGGTATACTGTATGTATGTCAAGCCATGAGTAATAGCTGAAGATCATATCCCCTACAAATGCAAACACCGCCCCCACCGCCAGCAGAAGCATCGGCAGCTTTATCTTATACTGCCTGAACTGCAGAAACAAGGTTGCGGCAAGCAGCAGGAACACTGAACTTGCTATTGGATAGAACAAGTCAAAGAACTTGGCGTATGCGCTTCCTTCTGAATATGGGAATATGAATGAGGTTATAAACCACAGCTGGAATGGTATTAATATCAACACCAGCATAGCCAGCCATAACGCTGTCCTCTTCCAATCCTTATTTTTCACTTTCAGCAAGAGATAGACAAATGCCCCTGATTCAAGCAGATAGCCCAATACATATACTGGGTCTGCCAGTGAAGGATATACTTCATGGCCGTAGATATAGGTTATATATGCATACATGCCTTCTGCCAACGCCCATATCAGATAAGCTAAGGCTATTATGATAAAGAAATTCATCAATATCTTTATAGACTTATTTTTTTCGTCTTTGCGCGATATCGCATTCAAGACAAAAAGCGCAATGATAGCTGCTATCATAGCTACCCCAAAATCTATCGTTGCAAGTGTTTCATAAAAGCTCATCTTCATCACCTGAATACTTTGTCTATCTCTTCTTTTACTTCTTTCTCGTGTTTTTCTTTCTTTCTGGATTCCGGCTTTGCCAAAACCTGAGGAAGCTCTCTTGATTCTTCTTCTGTTACCAGAGTCTCGCTGATCTTCTTTGCCAATCCGTATGAGAATCCTATAGTGAGATACGATTTGAGAGGTATCTTGACTATAAATG
>CAZGIN010000116.1:0-3430 GCA_964526585.1 uncultured Methanosarcinales archaeon | reverse complement strand
GTTTTCTATCTGTCGTTACTCAAAAATAAATATAAATCATGATATTACTAAAAAGCTTTATATACCTTCCTTAAATCCAAGATTGCAATACATTTTCAGGGTGAATAAAGTGCAGGATGATAACCAAGATGATGAAATTTCTATCGACTTTTCAAAAGTCACAAATTTCTTCAAGAAGAAGAAACAGCCTACTGTAGGCCAGCTCAACAAGGAAGAGTCCAAGATCGAGCATGAGATCGAACACAAGAAAGATGAGATCAGAGATCTTAAGAAAGAAGAAGATTCTTTAGAGGCAAAGAAGCAGGATATTATTGACACGAAAGAATCTGAGAAGGCTGAGAAGAACATATCAAAGATTATGGGATCTAAATCCGAGGAGGATGAGATTTCTTTTGATTTCTCAAAGATAAAGAATTTCTTCAAGCCTAAAAAGTCCAACGTCCCGAAAGAGCATGAAGATGAGGTCTCTTTCGATTTCTCAAAGGTTATCCCTTTCATAAAAAAGTATCATCTTGTCTTGCTATTGCTTATTCCTTTGATATTTAGCATATATATTAGGGCTATGCCTGCATATCTCCCTATTACAGATCAATGGGGGAAGGACAATGTTTACAGCTTCTACAGGAGCCAGATAGGCTCTCAAGTGGAAACGCAGTATCCGCATCTTCCTGATGCCAATAAGGCTGCTATCGTAGAAGAGCAGTTCCAGAAAGTCCTTAAAGAGCAGAAATCTGTGATAGATCAGCAGATCGCGCAGGCTTCGGATTATTTCAGGTCTCAACTTCAGGATGGCAACGGCAACACTTATCTTATAGCTATCGATCCTTATTTTTGGCTCAGGCAGGCAAAGAATATCATTGATCATGGATATGCAGGAGATACTAAAGTTGATGGGATCGAATATGATAATTTCATGATCGCTCCGCTGGGAAGGCCTAATCCTCAGGATGATTTCCATGCCTATTTCGAAGCATACTTGTATAAGTTTCTGCATTTATTCAAAAACGGCTTAACCCCTATGCATGCTGCTTTCTTCACTCCTTTGATACTTATGACATTAGCAGCTATCCCTGCTTTTTTCATCGGAAGAAGATATGGAGGTAATTTTGCAGGATTCATCGCTGCTTTGGTTGTAGTCGCGCATCCTGCTATCATTACAAGGACTACTGCAGGATTCGCTGATACTGACGCATATAACATATTGTTCCCCCTTATTGTTACCTGGCTTGTAATAATCGCGCATGATACCAAGATGCTGGGAAAAAGGCTTTTGTATAGCTGTCTAGCAGGATTATCTGTCGCAGTATATAGCCGCACTTGGGGCGGCTGGTGGTTCATCCTAGATTTTATGATCGTGCTATCAATAATGTATACTGCATTCATCGTGATAGCTAACAGGAGAGATCTGAAACAGCTTCCGAGATCCCCTACCTTCAGGAACATGTCTACGGTTATAGTCATGTTTATTATCGCATCCGCCATTTTTACTTCAGTTTTCTCAAGTCGGGGTATCTTCACTGCTGCAATAAGAAGCCCGCTGGGTTTTACAGAGATAAAAGACGTCGCTACAACTTCAGTATGGCCTAATGTGTTCACCACAGTTGCTGAGCAGAACGAGGTCTCATTGAGCAGCATTATCTTCCAATCAGGAGGAAGGCTTCTCTTGTTCATTGCCTTGATCGGTGTGCTGCTCCCATTGTTGAGATTCAAGGAAAAAGAAGATTATTATGTATCGATCGCCTCACTGTTCTGGTGGATGGTCTTGCTTGCGATGGCCAACAGCAACAGTATTGATGCTATAGTGTTCACTGCACTACTCATGGTTCCATATGTTGTGCAGGCATTGTTCCTTCTCAAGAGGAGAGATGCAAACCATAATATCCTCATATCGATACTGCTGGCAGTATGGCTGGCATCTACATTGTTCGCTTCAACTAAAGGCGTCAGGTGGATACTTCTCCTTGTTCCTGCTTTCGCTGTAGGATTAGGCATAACCGCAGGCTATATCTACAATGTGCTTAGCACTAAGATAAGCAAAGCCTTGCACATGAATGATTATATCACAAAGATCGTGGCTGTTGTCATAGTATTGTTCTTGATATATCCTATCCTGACTTCAGGCATCGTATCTGCAAAGAATGAGATCCCTAGCATGAATGATGCATGGTATAATGCTTTGAACAAGATTAACTTAGAAGCTGATGAAAATGCTATCATCAACTCGTGGTGGGATTTCGGCCATTGGTTCAAGGCTATAGGCAACAGACCTGTAACCTTTGACGGAGCTTCTCAAGGGTATCCTATGGCGCATTGGATCGGAAAATCGCTGCTTACTAGCGATGAGCATTTGGCTGTAGGCATATTAAGGATGCTTGACTGCGGTTCTTACACAGGCTTTGATAAGCTCGATGCAGTCATTAAGAAGCCTTACAAATCCATCGAGATACTCAACAAGGTTATAGTCTCAAGCCATGAAGATGCAAGAGCTCTCCTTATCTCAGAAGGGCTTTCAGAATCACAGGCTGATGAAGTTCTCGAATTGACGCATTGCGATCCTCCTGAGGATTATTATATCGCCTCTGATGATATGATAGGAAAGTCAGGAGTGTGGGCTCATTTCGGAAGCTGGGATTTCAGGAAAGCTACCATGTATAACAAAGTACATAAGATGAAAGACAAGCAGGAAGCTGTTGACTATCTTACTGCAGAGTTCAATCTTTCAGAGAGCGATGCTAACACTGTCTACTTTGATGTCAAGTCCTTGACTGACAGCAGGGCTGTTAACGATTGGATCGCTCCATGGCCTGGATACACTTCAGGATGGACAGGATGCTCTCAGAAGAACGGTTCGATATATTCATGCATAGTAGGCTTCCAGGGAGGGGCTATTGACTTCACAGTTGATGTTGACACAGGTTCTGTTGATGTCAAGTCAGGCAATGATGTGATACATCCTGATGTTGTTGGATTTATCAACCCAGACGGAGAGTTTACATTGAAAACTTATGATCAGAATAAGATTGGGTTGGGATTGAGTATTGTTCCTAGCAACAGCAAGTATGGTGTTGTAGTAAGCTCTCCTGAGATTGTAGGCAGTATGTTCAACAGGCTCTATTATTTCGGCGCTCATGGACTGAAGCATTTCCAGGCTTTCACTGATGAGCAGAGCTTCAACGGCAACAAGATATTTGTGTACAAGGTTGACTGGACAGGCTTGCAGAATAATATCTATGCAGGATTTGCAGAGATTGAGGAATCTAAGACAGAGATAGCTGCATACCATATCCTTGTGAACAGCTCTAAGAAAGCTGAAGAGATCGAACAGATGCTTGCTGAAGGTGCTGATTTCGCTGAGCTTGCAAGAGAATACTCTATCGACCCAAGCGCTAAGCAGAATTCCGGCTACCTTGGCTATTTCGGCAAAGGTATC
>CAZGIN010000115.1:0-3535 GCA_964526585.1 uncultured Methanosarcinales archaeon | reverse complement strand
TTTATACCTATAAGACCTTATGTTATTGGGGTTTATAGCAATGGTAGATGAAACACAGTCACAAGTGGAAACAGGCGATCTTGACGAAGCCCTTAATCTTGGGGGAAATATCCAGCTGTCAGGTTTTAAGGTTGTTGATAGAGGTTCTATGGTAATTGTCAAGAAATTGGTCGGGACTTATGCCCGTAAGTTCTCTGATCATAACCAGGATTTTAGGCAGCTTTCTTTGAGGCTTAAGCCTGTGCATGCAAACGAGGAGCACCAGATACATCACATTGACGGCAAGCTCGTCATAGGTGGAAACACGTTTGCTTCAGAAGTTGAAGACAGAAACCTGTTCTTCGCTATTGACACTGCACTCAAGAAACTGGAGAATAGTATATAAGAGATGCAGTTTACTGCATTTTTTCTACTTCTTTTTTGAGCATCATCGTCTGGACTAGCCTCATCATGTGCAGCTCATGCTTCAGCTCTTCTACTTCCTGCTTCAGCTCATATATCAGCTCATAGTTGTGCTGGGTATTGTCTATATTCTCAGAAACTATGTTCGGGAGATCATCGAAGTCAGCCATTTTCGACCTTAAATCTTTTATCCAGGAATCTACATTCTCTCTGAACATCTTATTGTCAACGACTGAATTCATTTCTCCAATTTTAGGTCTCAGGGATGCCATATTATAACCACGATAACAGTATACTATTTTGTATACCAATATATAAAGTTTTCGATTATACAAAAGCCATGTTTTTATGGGAAAATTTAAATAAAGCGCTGGCTGGTGCATTGCTATGAAGAATGCGCTCATAGTCTATATGCAGAAGAATTCCCGAACTTTGGCTGAGGTAAAAAGGGTTCTGAAGAACAACAAAGTTTCCTTCACAACAATCAACCGCATAAATCTGAGAAGGATGTTCACCAAAAAATATGACCTAGTGATCACTGTAGGAGGCGATGGTACATTCCTCAGAACTTCTCACTTCTTGTTCTGCAAAACCCCTATATTGGGCATCAACGCTGATCCTTCAAGAAAAGAAGGCTTTTTCACCAGAGCGGATAAGGGTAATTTTGAGATCTTGTTCTCAAAGAAGCTGAAGATAAGGAAACTTTCAAGGCTGGAAGTCAAGATAAACAAGAAGATCATCCCTGATTATCCTCTCAACGAGATATTTGTAGGCCACTACAAGCCATATCAGATGTCTTTTTTGGATATAAATAATCACAGCTATCGTTGTTCAGGAGTTTTAGTCAGCACTCCTGCAGGAAGCTACTCATGGTCTAAGTCAGCTGGAGCATCTCCTCTTCCTTTATTTTCAGATAAGTTCCAGTATATTGTCCTAGATCCGTATGAAGGAAACATCTACAAGCCGAAGCATCCTTACAAGGTTCTTAAGAAGAATGAGGTTGTTACGATCATTCCATACATGCCTGGATGCATCGCTGTGATGGACTCATTATCAAGAGAGTATCACCTCAAGAAAGGAGATATGATAACTGTAAGAAGGTCTGATCATCCTTTGATGTTCGTAGACGGATTTGAATAACAAGTATGAGTGATCCAATATGAAAAAAACTGATGAAATCAAGATCCAAAAGACTGTCACAAAAGCTAAAGTTGAGAAATACTTTGACGTAACAGGAAGAGCTCTGAAAAAAGTAAAGATCGACTCTCCGAAAAAGATAGATTGGAAGGCAAGCGCTGAGGATTTTCTTGACATGGCGCAAAGGTATTATGATGATGCAAAGCATTTCTACAAGAAAGGGGATTATGTGCTTGCGTTCGCCGCCCTCAACTATGCCCATGGATGGCTTGATGCAGGAGCAAGGCTAGGCTTGTTTGACGTTGATCACGATTCTGAATTGTTTACTGTCGACTGAACTGCTCCTGAAAATTATTGGCTAAGCTGTTTTTGGAAATATTGGTACTCCTCAAGAACTTTTTCTCCCCAATCCTTCTTTATGCCGGCATAATGATCCTTAAGCATTGCTGAAGCAGTCTCTACAGATTCTTTGCTTCCTTCTTTTAGTCCTGATTGTGCTTTAAGATTGCCCATTCCTAGATTAAAGAACAGCATTGAAAAAAGTCGTATCTTGCTGTCGCTGAACTTATTTAGAGATTTTATTTTTCTGCAGTTCCTGAACATAGCCTCTTCTGAATCCCTATTCCATTCTATCTTAAGCTTATGCAGTTTCAAAGCGATCGCATCTCCTTGTTTCGCTTTTAGTTGTTTTACTATATTGCTAGGAATCCTTATGCAGTAGCTGTTTCCCTGCTTGACGAGGTAATTTGACATCTTTATCCACTCTTCCATTTTTATCCCTCCAATAACGTAATCACATTGTAATTACATAGAAGTATATAAAACTTTCTAAAATAAACTCGATCAGCTTATCTCCTGCAGAAATAATAGCTCAGCCAGAACAATATTCCTACTAGAATAGGCGGCCCTGCTATTATCACATACGTCCATATTATGAACTTTCCCCACGCCATCCATATATACCATAATCCTAGAAGGACAAATATGCTTCCTCCCACGCGGGGCCATTTCCATGCTACAAGCAGTGCTATTACTACAAGATATGTAGGCACAAGATGTATGAGAAACGCCAGTATTGTCTCCCAGAACGTGTATCCTACTCCGAACACATCTAGTGCAAACAAACTTATGAATACTGCAAAAAGCATTACTAGTATCCTAGGTGTCCAAAGCAATGTTTTCTGAAGAACATCGCTCTTCTGTTTAACTTTCATTGGTGATTTTTTTGATTTTTTTGCTGATTTTTTCTTCGCCATATCCTTTATCAAAATTTTGCATTATTTATATGTTTCTGAAAAGAAAAGGCGCCGCGGCCCGGACTTTCATAACCTTTCTTATCAATAAAGGTTGTTTTGAACCGGGATATCCTTGCGGAAATCGGTTCTCACGATCCAATTTCGAGACCGACGCAATAACCGGATTATGCGACCACGGCATTAATAGGATGATTATAAGGCAATATTTAAAAACATATCATTAATTTCTGACTAACACTACACATTACTCTGGTAGTGGAGCCGCAGCAACTGGTTACGCCCAGTTGGCATGCAAAGTGGGTTTCGCTCGCGAAGCTCACTCAAGCCCACAAAAATGCTCTGGTAGTGTAGTCCGGCCAATCATGCGGCCCTCTCGATTTCGAGGAGTCAGGCCGCGACCCGGGTTCGAAAGTGGCTCAAATGTGAACAAAGCGCTGTGCGCAACTAGCTTTTGGATTCACTCGAAAGTCCCGGCCAGAGCATATTTTCTTTTAATCCTGAGTGGTATCAGACTTGTTCTGATACTACGATTCTTTTGGTCAAGCTTTTTGCTCCGTCAAAAAGATTGCTCGAAAGTCCCGGCCAGAGCATTATTTTTTTCTAATTCGTACAACCGAGCATAGCGAGTGTTGTACTTGGTTGTTTTTCCCCGGGGTTTTTGCTCCGTCAAAAAGGCCGCTAGAAACTCCCGGCCAGAGCATTTCTTCTAATTCCAAAGAATTATAGCATCAAAATCTATA
>CAZGIN010000114.1:0-3588 GCA_964526585.1 uncultured Methanosarcinales archaeon | reverse complement strand
AGAAAAGTTACTCCGGGGATAACAGAGTTGTCGCGCCCGAGAGTTCATATCGACGGCGCGGCTTGCTACATCGATGTCGGCTCTTCCTATCCTGGCCGTGCAGAAGCGGCCAAGGGTGGGGGTGTTCACCCATTAAAAGGGATCGTGAGCTGGGTTCAGTACGCTGTGAGGCAGTATGTTTGATATCTACTGGAGATGTTAGTTGTCTGAGAGGAAGGGTTTCTTAGTACGAGAGGAACGGAAGCTCGTGGCCACTGGTCCACCGGTTATTCGACAGAGTACGCCGGGCAGCTACGCCATGATGGATAAGCGCTGAACGCATCTAAGTGCGAAGCCATCCTCGAAAATAGACAACCTGGACGCCTATAGAAGATAGGTTTGATAGGCACGGTGTGTAAGCATCAAGGTAACGAGATGTTCAGCATGCGTGTACTAATTGTTCGTTGTGTGTATTCTCTATGTTATGCATGGCTCTCATCTTTTTTTATTTCTATTAAAAATTGTTTAAGATAACAAAAAAGATTAAATAGTCATGAAGTCCTAGCGTGAGCTATGAAGAAAAAGTTGAAGAAAATTGTCGTGAATGATCTGATGCAGAAGAATTATGTCTATTATCTTAAAGAGCCGGTTGGGAAGAATTTTCATCCTGATTTTACTCCTGAGCTTACTCCTAAGCAGATGCTTGAGATTGGTGTTTTTGGCGGAAAGTACATGACTGACTGCAGGAAAGAGTTTCCTAAGTCTTGGTTCAAGAATGCTAAGCTTGACCATGAGAAGCATGATCCTAAACTGAATTATTTCAAGGTTAATGCTTCACAGCCTTTGAAAGTTTGGAAAGACAAGGGCTGGATCAATGAAAAGCATGATCCTAGAGGTTGGTTCCAGTGGTATTGCAGATATTATATGGGAAGGCGTCTTCCTGAAGAAGATTTGCGTCAGATAAAGAGATGGAAAGCGATCACTAGGCATATTGGACAAGTAGAAGCGCATTGCTGGAAGAAAGAACTGAAATGCAGGCCTAGGCAGAGGCAGGCTTTGCTGCACTGGGCTTATGATTCGAGGAAGATCTAGCTTTATTCCTGTCTGATTTACTGGATCAAGCCAGTGCATCTCCAGTTGATTTCTGCTTTTCCAGAATCAATGTCAACTACACATGCTGGATTGCATCCTTCTTTTTCGAGATCTACATCAAGCCACCAGGTTCCGGTTACGTCATTGCACATGCTTTTGCCTGTAAGAGGTGCATTGCAATCCCTCTCTGCGATGCTTATTGCCTCGCTTAGCCCCATATATGTGCCGTCTTGAGTGCATATTTTCTCAGCCTGCGAGCATCCCGCTAATAATACGAGCAAGATCAGTAAAAGTTTTTTCATCAATATCACCAAAGTATTGGTATAGATTTGATTATTTAAATCTTCTCTCCGCAAAGGCTGTGTAGAAAAAGTCGTTTTGCAGCTTTAAGGGTGAGCATCTAACAATATTAAGAGATAATCTGCCAATGGTGCCCGTCGGGCAATGGCAGTCTTATTTCATAGAAGAAAATGCGAACTGGCTGCAATGCAAGACTTTCTACACAGCTCTCCGCAAACATTTTAAACTGGATGCCATCTTTAGCAGTTATGATATGCCTCGGCATCGAAAGCACTGCACATACATTCGGCATCGGCATAGTAGAACTAAAGAACGATCAAGCTAGGATTCTTGCTAATCAGCGTGATATGTTCCATACTGACGAAGGAGGCATAATCCCTGCTTTGGCTTCCCAGCATCATGTTGATGTCTGCGATAAGATCCTTGATTCTGCTTTGAAGGAAGCAAAGATATCCATGAAAGAGGTTGATCTTATCTCTTTTTCGCAAGGCCCTGGTTTTGGGCATACTTTGAGGATAGGAGCGATAGCTGCAAGGACTCTTGCTTTAGCTAATGACATCCCTATTGTCGGAGTCAACCATTGCATAGCTCATTTGGAGATAGGAGAGATGTTGTTCAAGGGATGCAAAGATCCTATCCTTCTTTATGTATCCGGAGCGAACACTCAAGTTATATCTTTTGAAGAGGGCAAGTATAGGATTTTGGGTGAAACATTAGATAATGGTGTCGGCAATTTTCTTGATGCTTTTGCAAGAGAGCTTGATCTAGGCTTTCCTGGCGGCCCGAAGATTATGGAGCTTGCTAAGAAAGGGAAGAATTTCATCGAGCTTCCTTATGTTGTGAAAGGGATGGATATAAGTGTAGGAGGATTGTTGACTAATGCAAAGCAGAAGCTTGCCAAAGGCTTTGACAAGGCTGATCTTGCTTATTCTATACAGGAAACTGTATTCTCTATGTTGATAGAGGTTGCTGAGCGCGCTTTGGCTCATTGCGACAAATCTAACCTTCTTTTGGGAGGGGGCGTTGCTTGTAATCTAAGATTGCAGGAGATGGCTCATAAGATGTGCAAGGATAGGGGCGCAAAGTGTTTTGTCCCTCCAAATCAGGTTCTCGTAGATAACGGAGCCATGATAGCTTGGCTCGGCATAAAAACTTTCTTGGGAAAAGGAAAGAAAGGAGATGATATCTCTGAAACAACCATCAGGCCTTATGAAAGGACTGATGATGTTATTATCTCCTGGAAGCCTTAGATTTTCTCTTTGGTTTCTTTTTTGCAGATTTCAGTCTCTTCTTGCTTATTTTAGGCTTGGATTTAGATTTCTTCTTCGCCTTCACTTTTTTCTTTTTAGCTGCTTTTGGCTTCTTCAAAAACTTGAATTTCTCAAACAATCCTTCCATTGTCAGGTGTTTGGTAAACCCTAGCCCTCTTGTTTTCTCAAGCTTGTTCTCCTCTTCAGGAAGCAATGGCTCGAATATCGCTCCGCAGTCTTTGCATATCACTTCATTGTCTGCTTTGTCCAAAATTATGTTTTGTGATCCGCATTCTATACATTCTGTCACAGAATCTATCCTTGTCACCATCTTGCTCACCCTTTTGTGATTTTGTTCAGTATGTTCTGTTTTCCTGACCAGTCCAATACTTCCTTTAGCACTTGTAGTAATGTCTCGACTGGTATGATCTTGATCTTTCCTGCTTGTTCTTTATCCAGTACTATATCCTGCATGTTTGATTTTGGGACTATTATCTTGGATATGCCTGCTTCTATAGCTGCCTCAACTTTTGCAGTAACTCCTCCTATAGGCAATACTTCTCCTCTTACTGATAGGCTTCCTGTCATAGCGTATTCTTGTTTTATAGGGATCTTCTTGATTGCGCTCATGACTGCAACTGCAACAGCTATGCTTGCTGAGTCTCCTTCTACTCCTTCATATGTCTGTAAGAACTGTACATATATGTCGTATTTCTCTTTTATGTCTTCTCCAAAGTATCTCTTGATTATTGCGCTTACGTTCTTGATCGCTTCTTTTGCTATCTCTCCGAGCTTTCCTGTTGCTATTATCTCTCTTTCTTTTCCGCCTGGAGTTACTTCTGCTTCTATAGGGAGTATTATTCCTGAGTATGCTGCTCCGCCCCCTATCACTGCCAGGCCGTTGACTCTTCCTACTTGTTTTCCTTTTGTAACAATAACTTCATATTCTTTCTTTCGCTCGATGTAT
>CAZGIN010000113.1:0-3655 GCA_964526585.1 uncultured Methanosarcinales archaeon | reverse complement strand
GCAGAGCCGTTCGAAGAGATAACACATATCTTTGAGCCGGTCATAAGCAAGGCGATAACAGCATCAAAGCCGGGAGACCTGGCTAAACTTGTAGAGACATTGAGGATAGTCGCAAAAGAAGACCCTTCAATCAAGATACAGCTGGATGAAGAGACAGGCCAGCACCTGATGCACGGGATGGGAGAGCTCCATCTTGAGATCATAGAGAACAGGATAAGATCAGAGAAAGGAGTAGATATCAAGACAAGCCCTCCAATAGTAGTATTCAGGGAAAGCATAAGCAAACATTCGCAGGAATATGAAGGAAAATCCCCAAACAAGCACAATAAGTTCTATTTTGAAGTAGAACCTCTTGATGAAGAGATACAGAGAAGAATCAAGGACGGAACGATCCCAACAGGAAGGATAAAGAAGAAGAGCGCAGAGATAAAACAAACTTTTGTCAATGCAGGGATGGACGGCAAAGAAGCAGAATCAGTTAAGGACGTGTTCAACCAGAGCATATTTGTGGATGCTACAAGAGGACAAGTCCACATGATAGAAGTTATCGAGATGATATTGGATACATTCGAAGACGTGCTGAACAACGGGCCTCTAGCAAGAGAGCCATGCATCGGCATAAAAGTAGTGCTGAAAGACATGAAGCTGCACGAAGATGCAATCCACAGAGGACCATCTCAAGTATATCCAGCAGTAAGAGAGGGAATAAGAGGAGCTATGATGACTGCTGCTCCAATAATGTTCGAGCCGCTGCAGATACTTCAGCTTGAGTTCCCATCAGATTACCTAGGAGACATAACAAGGCTGATAGGCTCAAAGAGAGGACAGCTGCTTGATATGTCCCAAGAGGGAGAGACAAGCGTAGTGAAGGCAAAGATCCCAGTAATGGAAATGATCGGCTGGGCATCTGACTTGCGAAGCTGCACAGAAGGAAGAGGAGTATCCTCCCTGATGGACCAGATGTTCGCAAAACTGCCAACAGAGCTCCAGGAAAAAGTAGTAAAGCAGATAATGCAGAGAAAAGGACTATCAGAGTCTCAAGTAGGGGTTTAGAGGAAACCTTTATAAAGAGACCTGAACTCCTAAGGAGTATAATATTACGATCAAAAAAGTGGAGGAAAAATAAAATGGCTAAAGACAAAACACACATCAATATTGTATTCATCGGACATGTAGACCACGGAAAGTCAACCACAGTTGGAAGACTATTGTTCAACTGCGGAGGAATCGATGAACAGGCAATGAGAAAGCTCAAAGATAAGGCACAAGAGCTTGGAAAAGGAGGATTTGAATTCGCATTCGTCATGGACAACCTGAAAGAAGAGAGAGAAAGGGGAGTCACGATCGACCTTGCGCACAAGGAATTCAAGACAGACAAGTATTATTTCACAATAATCGACGCTCCAGGCCACAAAGATTTTGTCAAGAACATGATCACAGGAGCATCACAGGCTGATGCAGGAGTCCTAGTAGTTGCAGCAAACGACGGAGTAGCTCCACAGACAAGAGAGCACGTATTCCTATCAAAGACACTAGGCGTAAAGCAGATGATCATCGCAGTAAACAAGATGGACATCAAAGGAGTTGAATATTCTGAACAGAGATTTAACGAGGTAAAAGAAGAAGTATCAAAACTGCTCAAGACAGTAGGATACAACCCTGAGAAAATACAATTCGTACCTCTAGCAAGCCTACAAGGAGAAAATGTTGACAAGAAGTCAGACAAGATGCCTTGGTACAACGGCCCAACACTGCTAGAAGCAATGAACAACCTAGAAGCTCCAGAAAAGCCAACACAGCTTCCATTAAGGCTTCCAATCCAGGATGTATACAACATCACAGGAATTGGAGTAGTTCCAGTAGGAAGAGTTGAGACTGGAGTGATGAAAGTAGGACAGAAAGTCATAGTAGTACCTGCAAGAGACGGAAAAGGAATCACAGGAGAAGTAAAGAGCATAGAAATGCACCACGAACAGATGCAGGAAGCAGAACCAGGAGACAACTGCGGATTCAACGTAAGAGGCATAGGAAAGAAGGACATTGCAAGAGGCGATGTACTAGGCCCAGTAGACAATCCCCCAACAGTTGCAACTGAGTTTACTGCACAGATCATCGTGCTGAACCACCCAAGCGTCATAAACGTAGGATATACACCAGTATTCCACATACATACAGCACAAGTGGCATGCACAGTAACAGAGATACTCAAAAAACTAAACCCAGCAACCGGAGAAGTAGTGGCAGAGAATCCAGACTTCATCAAGAATGGAGACGCAGCAATAGTGAAGATCAAGCCAGTACAGCCTCTAGTTATAGAGAAGAAAAGCGATATTCCACAGCTGAGCAGCTTCGCGATCAGAGACAGCGGAAGCACAGTGGCAGCAGGGATGTGTATGGACTTAGTGAAAAAACCAATGTAAATTTTTTTGTTTTTTTCACCATGGTGAACCGGGTTTATCATGAGGGCACACAATGCAACGAGCAAGAATAAAAATCGCATCAACTGACATCGACAAAGTCAACAAAGTATGTGACTACATCAAAGACATTAGTGAGAAAACTGGTGTCCAGATGAGAGGCCCGATCCCGCTTCCTACAAAGAAGCTGAAGATCACTACAAGGAAATCCCCTTCCGGGGAAGGAAAGGCATCCTGGGAAAGATATGAGATGAGGATACACAAACGCCTTGTCGATTTGGGATTAGATGAGAGAGCTCTAAGGCTCGTCATGAGAGTGCCTATCCCAGAAAACCTGAATATCGAGATCGAGATGATCGATTAAAATTATTTACATTATTCTTTTGATTGTTTTTATAATTCGTTTTTTCTGATACTTTTCTGATACTAGTCACTTGAAAACATAATATTGGTATTGACAAGCTTCCTTGCTTTGATGCTGCTATTCTTTTTCAGAAATGCGCTTTTCATCTTCTTTGTCCTTTCGACTGCAACTTCATAAGGGACTTTGGGAGCGATTTTATCAGAATATGTCCCCTTCATGTCCGTATATGCAAATACCTGCAGGAAGGCTATATCCAATTCCATAACAGTATCAAGGCTCTGCTTAAAGTCCTCTTCTGTCTCTCCTGGAAATCCTGCAATAATATCGCACTGTATCTTTATCTGAGGCATCTCCTTTTTCAATTCCTTAAAGATAGACTTATACTGTTCTGCAGTATATTCTCTTCTCATAGAGCCTAGTACCTTATCACACCCTGACTGAAGTGCAAGGTATATCTTCTTTTCTATCTTGCCGGATTTGAGAGCATACACTAATTTTGGGAGCCTGATAAACCATTTTGGGTGTATTGTCGTGAAAGAGACTGAAAAGTCTCCTGTCATTGCATCTATCTCTCTTATCAGGTCTATTATGCTTAGCCCTAAGTCATGCCCCCAGGAGCCATTGTCTTCAGATGTGAACACAAATCTGTGATATCCTTCATCCAATCCCATCAGAATATCTTTCTTGATATCTGATATTGACCTGCTTTGTGTTATGCCGTTAGCGATCTTTATAGCGCAGTAGGAGCACTTCCCCTCACACCCTGTGGATATCCTGATTATCTTCTTATATTTCTAAGTAAATTAAGTCGATTGCTCAACTATCTTATTTTCGAAGCCGAAGACCATATCCAGGTTTTTTATCTCCTTAGGGC
>CAZGIN010000112.1:1701-3816 GCA_964526585.1 uncultured Methanosarcinales archaeon | reverse complement strand
TGTATCCAAGAAAGATAAGGCAGAAGATAGGCCGGCTGCTCCAATACTCACACATCAAAAAAAGCCCAGACCAATTCATGGGGATCCTGGCAGTATCCAGCCTGATACTAGGGCTTATAGGAGCATATGCACTGAAGCTGATCCTTGGAGTGCCTTTTTTTGCAGGATTTATATTTCTCTTAGTGCTGGTCCCTGCAGCGATAATATGGCTGATAACCATAAGCCAAGGCAAAAAAGCAAGCCTGGTAGAAGAAGTGCTTCCTGATGCTCTGCAGCTGATGGGATCAAACCTAAGGGCAGGATATACAGTGGATAGGGCGTTATTGATGAGCACAAGGCCTGAATTTGGGATCTTCAGCGAGGAACTGGACAAAGTAGGAAGAGAGATCGCAACAGGAAAAGAAGTCACAAAGGCCCTCAAAGAGATGACATTAAGGATCAACAGCAAAAAATTGAAAAGAGTAGTAGAGCTGATAGTATCTGGGTTGAGGAGCGGAGGAGAGCTTGCATCACTGCTTCAGCAGACAGCAGAAGACTTAAGAGGGCAGGCGATAGTAGAGAGAAAGATAAGGACAAGCGTAAGCACATACACTATATTCATCTTTGTAGCTATAGGGATAGCAGCTCCCTTGTTGTTCGCGTTAAGCAGCTTCCTTTCTGAAGTCATAACGAACATATTGAACACCATAGAAGTTCCGTCCACAGCAGGAGCTCCTTTTGCATTATCTGGAGGGGGGCTTTCTTTAGAGTTCTTGGTGCGCTTTATCATAATCTTCATGACAGTAAATTCAGTATTCGGAAGCTTTGTGATAGGCATGATAGCGAACGGAAAAGCGAAAGACGGAGCAAGATACATAGTTCCGCTGGTCGTGATAAGCATAGTGATGTTTTTTGTGATAAGGCTGGGAATAAAGATGATGCTTGGAGGATTGTTCAGCTTTTGAGCAATAGTTAAATAGTAGTTCTTTCAGCGTGGATAGGATGGACAAGTATGTTATACTGATAAGCTATGCAGTGCAGTCAAGAGGACCTGTTCCGTCAGGGCTGATGCTGGAATCATCAGCGCATCTTGCAGGAAGGTTGAAGAGCGAAGGATTCAAACCTTTAGTATTAGACTTCAACAATGTCGACACAATCAAAAAGATAGCATTATGTGGGAAAGAGAGATTTCTTGAATGGTGCATCGATCATATCGACCAGGAGATAAAGAGGACAAAAGCTAAGCTTGTCGGATTTACATTATACACAAACGGATTTGCTGACAATGTGAGGATAGCTGAAGAGATCAAGCGAAGAAATCCTGATGTGATGATAGCAGCAGGAGGAGCTTTAGTAGGGTGGGTGCAGGAAGAGGTTTTGAACCATGCGGAAGTTTTTGATCATGCCATCTATGGAGAGGCTGATAGGACAATAAGCAAGCTTGCAGAAGCAGCATACACTGATAAAGATGTCTCTCAAATTCCAGGAGCGATATACAGAGACAAAGAAGGAAAATTGCAGAAGAATCCTAGACTGTATGAGGATATAAGCTCCATACCTTATCCTATATACGACAAAGATGTATATCCTTTCTTCCAATACAAGATCCCTATATCAACCTTAAGGACTTCAGTGGGATGCAGGCACGGAAAATGCACTTTCTGCGTCCAGCCGAGATTAGACGGGCCTGTAAGAGAAAGATCGATACCTGATGTGATAGGAGAGATCAAATTCTTAAAAGAGAGTTACGGCATCATAAACTTCAGATTATCTGACCCGAACCCTTCACCGCAACATCTCAAAGAGCTTATGACAAATCTTCCTGAAGGGACAAGGATAAGCACTTTCGCATATTCAGACCAAGACTACGATTTTGAGAGATGGAAAGACAAGCTTATAGCAGTATTTGTAGGGGTTGAAAGGACAGACTATAAGACTCTTTTGGAGCTCAAGAAGACAAAAGACCCTGAACTTTATCTTGATATGTGCAGAAACCTGATCAAAGAAGCCAAGCGCAGCAGCATAACTACAATATTTGCAAACATACTTCCTGTTGCATATGATACTACAGATATTATCAAGCAGCAGGCTGAAGAAGTGATAAAGATCAATCCTGATTTCATAACTGCATTGCCC
>CAZGIN010000112.1:0-1691 GCA_964526585.1 uncultured Methanosarcinales archaeon | reverse complement strand
CCTTAGCGCCGCTGCCGCACTCATTCTTGCATCATCAAGCGAAAAGAGACGGCTCGATCACAGGATACATACTGGATGACAACTACACAAAGAGGATGATGCTTGACGAGCTTGACAATCTTGCACCTCCAAAGACAAGGCCAAAGCCTCCATGGAAGATGAAATTCGACGGAGAATGGATAGACAACCCTTTTGAGATAATACAAGACAAGTTTCTTGAGCCTTTAGCAAAACACGGCATATACCAAGTATCAGACGAGATCGTACTGATGGCACACCTATACCATAATGGGCTTTCTTCTGTCCAAGAGGAGAGACGCAAACAAGTATTAGGATTCCAGAAGGATATGCGAGATGCAATAAGCAAGGGAGATCATGAGAAGCTGAGCAATATGTTCATGCAAATGACAGCATCAAGTGCAAATCGCAACGTATAAATAGGTCTTATTTTTTCTAAGTATGTTAAAAGATGGTGCATATGAGTTGTGATGATGTTCTACGTGAATTAAGGGTGGTCAACAGAATAACAAAAGAAGAGATCCTTGAGCTTCAGAGAAAAAGGCTTCAGAAGATCGTAAGGCATCATTACATAAATAATGAAGCATATCACAAGCTTCTGGAAGAGAAAAGAGTAAGGCCTTCTGATATAAGGACATTAGACGACATACAAAAGCTGCCTATCATCGACGGCAAAGATATCGCTGAGAATTTTCCATGGATATCTGTCCCAAAAGAAGAGATAAAGAGATTTCTCCAGACATCAGGGACAACAAACAAGCCAAAACTCATAGCATACAATAAAAAAGACCAGGACAGAGTTGCTCAGATCAAGGCAAGAGCACTCTTGTTCAGCGGAGTGAAAAAAAATGATGTGTTTCTGAGCGTGATGGCATATGGGCCATGGGCATCAGGGCTTATCAGCCAGCAGGGAGGCGAGATAATAGGATTGACCATCCCAGCAGACGCGAAATTGGGAACAAAATGGCATCTATGGGCGATAAGCCAATACGAGCCAGATTATATGGTGAGCTTGGCATCATTTTTACCTAGATTACTTGAGGAATGCAGAGAACAGGGTGTTGATCCAGCATCGTTAGGCATCAAAAGGATGTTTGTCCTTGGAGAAATATCATCCGAGCATTTCAGGAAGCATTTCAGCGAAGTATTCAACGCAAAAGTGCTTGATATGTATGCAAGCACAGAATTTGCGGTGATCGCGTCAGAATGCCAAAAAGGGAAAATGCATTACTGGGCTGATGAGCTGCTTATAGAGATAATAGACCCGATAACAAAACAGCCTTGCAAAAAAGGTGAAAAAGGGGAAGTGGTGATAACAGGCCTCACAAAAGAATCAGCTCCTTTCATAAGATATAACACCCATGATCTTGCATTCCTGCATGAGGAAGAATGCGAATGCGGAAGCTCATCCCCCACAATAAGCCATGTGCTGGGAAGAAGCGACAACATGATAACAATATCAGGAGCAAATATCTATCCCATGCAGATCGAGAACGTCATCACATCCATACCTGAACTATCGCATATATACAATTTCATCATATCAAAAGATGATTTCAAAGATAAGGTTACGATCAAAGCAGAGACAAAACCAGGAACAGAACATGATAACGATATGCTGAAGGAAAAAATATTGAATAACCTGATCGCGGCATCTCCTGAACTAGAGCACG
>CAZGIN010000111.1:0-3889 GCA_964526585.1 uncultured Methanosarcinales archaeon | reverse complement strand
ATCTTATGAGCCTATATTCTCTTGCTGATATCAAACATTATATCCTCGATCTTAGCAAGATTCCACTTTATCTGGTCATACTTCTTCCTCAAAGGAGAGTTTCTTAAGTCAAATTTCAAAAACTCGCCATGAAGGCTGTCAACAAGATCATGGATCCTAGCAACCTCAGCATACTGCTGCTTAGTAGCCTGCATGACAGCTCTTCTCGTAAGCTCGCCAGTAAAATCGCATACTCCCAAAAGATAATCATTTGTTGAAACCTTAAGGGAAACTTTAGAAGGAAAACTTCCTGAAGAAATGTAATGGTAAAGGCATAAGGCCTCAACATACTCCTGGACAGCATCGCTGTACGAGCCTTCGAAAAACAACCTTTTATTGTGGGAAGCTATCTTGTCCAGATTAAGCTTCTCTTTCACAGCAATAGAATACAATGACTTGGCCTTAGGCAGATCAGACCTGTGAAGTGCAAAGATAAGCTGCTTTGAAGACTTCAATACAACCCTTGCCTGGTTGATAAGCTTCTCCCTTGCAGAATCATAAGAAGAAATCTCCTTGACCAATGAATCAAAATTAGGCTTAACCATAAAACAAGATATTTTAAGGGATACTATATAAATTTTGGTGCTCAACCAGAAAAAAACCTTATAATCCTATCGAAAGGTTTAAATATGCACTACTCTAGGTATCAAATATGGTGTCGGTGTTTAGAGGTACTTTAGATTTCTTTGATAAGCTAGGAGTATTTGACGTAGTATTGCCGTTCCTTCTAGTATTTACAGTAGTATTTGCAATATTCGACAAGACAAGGATACTGGGAACTGAAAAGATCGAGAATGTTGAATATCCAAAAAAGAACCTAAACGCAATCGTAGCGTTCGCTATCGCATTCTTTGTAGTAGCCAGCTCAAAACTAGTCGAGCTGATAACGACAATATCATCACAAGTAGTGATATTGCTTATCCTGATAGTGTTCTTCCTGCTGCTGATAGGAACCTTCTTCAAGGAAGGAGAGCCGGTAGCATTAGAAGGGAAATGGAGAAGCTGGTTCATGGGCATAATGCTTGTAGGAATCATAATAATATTCACCGACGCTTTGAAAAGAGACTCAGGAGAATCATGGCTTGATTTCATAGTAAGCTATATATTGAACAACTTCAGCAGCAACCTTGTAGCAAGCCTGATACTGATCGGAGTCATAATATTTTTTATAGTATACATAATAGGCGGAGAAAAGAAGCCCGCTGCAAAGAAGGAATGATGTAAATGATATCATTTGAAAACACAATACAAACGCTTGAGACGATAGGACTGACTGATATAATACTCCCGTTTCTGCTTATATTTACTATAGTATTTGCAGTACTGCAGAAGATAAAGATATTCGGAGAAGGAAAGAAGAACTTCAATGTAGTCATATCTTTAGTACTGTCATTATCGGTAATCGTCCCGCATGTTATGGGCAGATATCCAGCAGGAACAGATGTAGTAGACATAATAAACAAAGCACTGCCAAACGTAGCGCTTCTCATAATAGTAGTGATAATGGTATTTATCGCGATAGGATTATGGGGAGTCGAGCCAAAATGGGCTCCAAGCGGAATACAGGGGTTGATAGTCGTTATAATGTTCGCAGCAGTATTCTACATCTTCGGGCATGCAGCAGGATGGTTTAAGTACATGCCAACATGGCTTTCTAATCCTCAAACACAGGCGCTCATAGTGATACTCCTAGTTTTTGGGGCGCTGATAGCATGGATCACAAGAGACAGCTCAGAATCAGCAGCAAAAGTAGGAGTAGGAAAATTAGGGGAAGGAATATCAAAACTTTTCGGGAAACCTTAAAATGGCAACACCACTAGACCTAGGATTGTTCCAGCATTTCCAGATAATATTTCCATTCTTATTGGTATTTGCTATCGTGTACGGAGTACTGAGCTATACAAAGATATTCGGCGAGAACAGATTAGTATACGGGCTGTTAGCAGTATTCCTCGGATTGGTAGCAACATTCTCAACCATAGCAAGAGAAACAATAAACATAATGGCACCATGGTTCATAATACTGTTCTTCTTCTTAGTGTTCTTATTAGTTGCATTCAGGATATTCGGAGTGAGCGAAGGAAGCATAACAAGCTTCATCATGTCAGGAAAAAGCAACATAGGACTATGGATAACAGCCTTTGGTCTGATAGTATTCTTCGGAAGCATCGCTACGGTGATCTCCAACCAAGGAGGCATAGGAGTAACGCCAGCAAACGCATCTGCAACCTTGGCAGAAGGAGCAGAACAAGGGACAGCCGCAAACCAACAGACCCAATTTTGGGCAACACTAGTAAACCCAAAAGTTCTAGGATTCATACTGATAATGCTGATAGCAACATTTGCAGTGACATTTATAGCGAAAGGGACAAAAGTTTAGTTCTAAATAGGCTTGAGATTAAGAAATAAGAGAAATAATCACTTCTTCTTAGAAGGAGAAACCCTTTTTGTGATCCTTGAGAGCTCGGCAACATTCTCTGTGAAAGAAGGCAGGATCTTCTGGAAGACCTTCTCCATGGCCTTGATCTCAGTGCCTACATTAAGGATATTCTGATCATACTCTCCGATCTTGCCAATTATAGCCTTGTGAAGGTTGTCAAAATCAGATTTCAAGTCGGTAAACTGCTGCTCAATCTTAGTCAACCTGGACTCAACAGCATCTTTCCACTCAGTTATCTTGTTCAAGCTCTTGATCAATTCTTCCCATTTCTCATCAATTATGACCTCAGCAAGCTCTTCTATACGCTCGCGCTCTCCGGGAGCTTCTTCCTGAGGAGGCATACCAGGAGGCGGAGGAGGCATCCCTTGAGGATAATCCTCCTGAGAAGGCGGCATCTGCATACCTCTTTGAGCAACAGGACCAGCACCCTGCATGTTCTCCTGATTCATAGATTCAAGAATCTGTGCAGAATCATAGCCGTCGCGCTGCAAAGCCTGAATAATCTGATTATTATTAAAACCCTGAGACCTCATCTGCCGAATCTTGTCTATAACAGACATCTCAGTTTCAGGCTCAGGCTCGTATGAAGGAGCTTGGGAATCTTCCATAGGAGGGATGTTCCCTGTCGCTTTTTTAAGTCTATCCAATAATGCCATCAAACCACGCTCTTTTTTGATTTATAATTTCAAGTATATAAAATTTACCTCATAAAAACTATTTGCCCCTCTCATCCAAAGCCTCCTGAACAATCTTATCAACCTCTTCCCTAGTGACAAACCTTATTGGGGACCACATGTCGACATATTTCTTAAGTATATCAAGGTCTTCTTTTTTAGCAGTAAGCTGGAACTCCTTGATCATGACCAAAACCTTGTCCTCGATCTTATTAAGGGTCTGGCGCAGATCGCTCATCTCTGAATGGATAGTCTTTATGTCAGCAGAGAAATTTTTAGTGCGGGACATCAAGTTATGCTCATTGACATCTGCTTTTCTCCTCAATATGGTGAAATGCTCCTCAAGAAGCTTGAGACGGCGGGCTATGCCGTTGACCTCGTCCTTGATCTCATCTGAAATAGCAGGAGCAGCAGTCTTGGAGCTTCCAAAAAAACCTCCTGACTGCTTCTTATCACCAGGATCAGGATGATCCTGAGCTTTTGGCTTAGGTTTGCCGATCGTTATCTCCATTTTAAGATATGCTGTTAAACGAGTATATAATTCTTGCGGATATCAAACGCTTCGGCTGATATAATATAAAATATATTTTATCATATTTTATACATTTTATCATATAAATTTATAAAGGAGAAGCAATAAGAGAGTAGTGCAATATGAAAAAGCCCATCTCTGCAACAATAGAAACAACACTCATCAAATGGATAGAGAAAGAAGTTTCTGAAAAGAAGGCTTACC
>CAZGIN010000110.1:0-3903 GCA_964526585.1 uncultured Methanosarcinales archaeon | reverse complement strand
CCATCTTCCTGAAAGTTCTTTGACAAATATGCTATAATTGAACTCTCCATGACCGTTAATATTTGTCTTATTATAGAAGAAATGGTTTGATGAGTATGCTTGCATGGAATAATTGATACCATCAAATTCCAGGAGAGCAAGACTGATATTATCGGATGATGAAGCATTTACTTCAAAATAGTTGAAGTTGGTCTCGTTAGTAGCATTTACAATCAAGTGCGGGTCTGTCAAGTCGAGAGCTACTACAGTCAAAGCATAAGGTTGTGGGCTCTGAGATATGCTATAAGCAGAGATATTAATATGGTAATATCCAGATGAAACATTGGTTAGAACCATTTCGATATTATTCTTATGGTCTGCAGAGACATTGTAAGGGGAATGCATGTTATTTCCTAGGTATTTTTTCGAGTTATTATAAAAAATCAAATCAAGATCGTTTACGATGCTTCCATTACCATTAGTGCTAGGATAGTCAGTCCAAACTAAAGTAATCTTAATTATTCCAGGTGAATGGATAAAGATATCATATATGTTGCTTAATCCGTTGGTTAATCCAGTTGTATTGTCGTTGTAATAATTTAATATTGCAGCGTTGGGAAACAAGCTATTGGTCAAGTTAATCCTTCCCCAGCCTGAATGATTGCTTGGGATGCCATAACCTATGTCTTCTGCGCCGGAAATAAGAGTTGCTTTGACAAGAGCAGCGCTCGGATCTGCAACAGACTGGTTTTTGATATAATATTCTCTCACTAATGCAGCAGTTCCTGCAGCAAGAGGAGTTGCCATGCTTGTGCCGCTGCAGTAAGTATAATCTGAATTAAAACCCCCTACAGAACAAGGATTTAGTGGCGCTCTTTGGGAAAGGACAGAAAGTATTTTTGATCCTGGCGCAACTAAATCTGGTTTTATCCTGCCATCATCCGTAGGGCCTCTGCTTGAGAAGTTTGTTACAAAATCAATATTTCCGTCACCAATATTGTAAGTCGCTCCTAGGGTTATACAATTCTTTGCAGTGGAAGGAGCTGCTACAGTATTCAAACCGCTTCCGGAATTGCCTGCAGCGAACAATATCACCATATCTTTATTAGTCCAGACGAACTCGTCAACATACGCAGAATCATCATTATAGCTTCCATCGCCCGAGCCGCCCCAGCTGTTTGAATGCACTCGTGCACCTAAGTTATATGATTCGTTGAATAGGGTTCTCAAATCATTAGGAGGATAAACACTGCTTGTGGAATCTCCAATAGCTTGGAACTGAAGAGTTGCGTTAGGAGCAGAGCCTGCATAACCCCTGTAGTCATGCGCTGAAGGGTTTGAGCCTGAACGATTGCCATCTCCCAAGACGCTTCCTGATACATGTGTGCCATGCCCGTTTGTATCCGAGGGATCATTGTCTCCTTTCCATTCGCTTATGTTTAGGATACGTCCTTCTAAGTCATCGTGCATGCTTGCATCATTCGTGCCGTTATCCAATCCAGTATCTGCTACTGCAATTATCTGGCCTGAGCCGTAAAATCCAAGGTTGTCCCAGACAAATCTAGAGCCTAATATGATAGAAGACCTGTTGTTGTCAACTGTATATCTTGGAGATTCAGATATGTACTGCACTTCAGGGATGGATGCTATATCATAAGGATCAGCAGAACCAGAGACTACTATAGTACGGCCTGCTGCATCAATAACATCAATGCCTTTTTCTTCCAGAATATCTTTGACTTCATCAAGGCTTTGGTATTCATACAATGAAAGCCTGATGGTGTCTTTATCTTCTGCACTTGATGCTGAAGCTCTTTGCAGTTTAGTAGTTATGCTCTTCGCTTCTTTTGCAGACCTCTTTGCCTTGAGGTTTCCAGATATCTTAGAAGAAGGATCAATAATTCTTGCATTTGGGATATTTTTTAGAGTAGAAGCCTTGACGATCACTGTATCGCTGTCGATGTGCGCAACAACATCAAGACTCTTGGCCTGTTCTTTAGGGACTACAAAGTATCCTTCCTTTTGGCTTGCAGCAGATACAATACCAACAAGCAGAACTAACATGATTGCTAAAAACAGCTTTCTCATCAACACCACACACAAAAACGAGATAAACTCATTTATAAGCCTTTAGGTGCGGACACCAATATTTTCAGAAGAGCCGAATCCTGCACCAAGCTGGTAGAATGCGCTGGAAAGAGACTGCGCAAATAAATCGAACAGGCCGGGGCGTTCAGCGAACTCAACAAACTCGACATCCTCTCCTAAAAGATCCTCAAGATAGAGCTTTACTTCCCTCTCTCCTCCAAAAGCGTCGATCAGGTTAAGATCTTTTGCTTCCTGGCCGGTGTAGATCCTAGCTGTCGAGATATCTTCCAGAGCAGCTTCAGAGAACTGCCTGCTGTTTGATATTTCATCAAGGAAAAGATTATGGATGATATCAAGGCTGTCCTGGAAGATAGCAAGCTCTTCATCAGACATCTCCTTAAGCGGGCTGCCCATATCCTTATATTTTCCTGCCACAAGACGCCTGTATGTAATGTTATAATCAGAAAGAATCCCGTTGAACTCAAGATAGGAGCTTATGACCCCAACAGAACCTGTCAAAGACATCCTGCTTGCATAGATCTTATCAGTTGAGGAAGCGATCCAATAGGCTCCTGAAGCTCCGACATCTCTTATGAATGAAACAGTGGGAATATCTAAATCTTTGACCGCATCAGCTATCTCTTCTGAAGCGACAGCGCTCCCTCCTGGAGAATTGATATCAAGCACAACAGCCTTTATGCCGGGAGTATCTTTTATCTGCTCAAGATCATCGACTACTTTTGAGGATTGAGTGATGCGTTCTCCTAATACACTAGAACCTCCATCAGAGACGATAAGGCCTTTGATAGGGATGACAGCAACATTTCCAGAGCCTAACGGAGCTTCTCCAGGCATGAACAATCCTACGATCGAAGCAAAGATGAACGTAAAGAAAAGAAGGACTGCCAACACTGCAATAACAACCCCTATCTTGTTCTGCTTAACCTCTTTTTCTTTCTTTGCCATCAACACATCACACCCATCCTATTATATAAAATCTTGGTATTTATGAAATAAGTCACACCAAAACCTCCTGCACAGTTCTTGTTCTGGACAAGACTTCTGATAACCTATTCTTCTTGTGGTTGAAAAACGCGAACAAAGGATCAGCAAGCCACAATATGATAAAAGGAAAAAACGGGAACACAAACAATGATCTTAGCACGCAAGACCAAAATGAGACTCCTGTATTGTCTGATGCAACCTTTAAGCTAAAGAACATCTTGCCTGGAGTCTGCCCTAAAAGGTATTCAAGCAGCACAAAGTAGAATAGAGCTATGACTGAAGCAAAAAACACAATAGAAGATATCGCATCGACAGTCTCAGCAGAAGCAAATCCTATGCTGCTAAAGCTCGGATTTGGGATAAGCTTTAACAGGAGAGGCTTGAGAGGCCCGAATAACACGATGTTGATTATCACAAGATCTATCAAAAAAGCCATCACCCTTGAAAACCAAGGAGCAGGCTGTTCAACAAGCCTTGTTCCTGGAAGATTAAGATTTTGCTTAGCCATACCAGATAATGAAAATCCAGACTATAAAAAGGTTGCTTTAGGAGTAAATAGAAGTAAAGCTTTATAAATAGCGCCTTTATCCGATATAGAATGCATCCACACAAGAAAGGCCCTGCGCTAAGCGAAGAAGAACAGAGAGAACTAGACATAAGAAGGACAAGGATGCCAAAGCAGGGAGAAGTTCTAGGGATATTGGAGAGAAGGCTTGGAGCAAGCAGAAGCACAGTAAGGTGCCTTGACGGAAAAACTCGAAACTGCAGGATCCCAGGAAGATTAAAGATAAGATTATGGGTCAGGGAAGGAGACATAGTGCTTGTCGAGCC
>CAZGIN010000109.1:0-3977 GCA_964526585.1 uncultured Methanosarcinales archaeon | reverse complement strand
CTTTTCTCTGTCCGCAAGGATAATTTTCTTTCCAATAATTTCTCCAAGTTCTCCGACTGAATAAGGAAAATCAACAGTATAATTTTCCAAATAAATTTTCTTGCATCTTTTTACAATTTCCAAACCTTCTTTGATGCCACAGGAGAACCGATAACATGGCTTAGAAGCTCTGATAAAGGAAGCAGAGTCTTGAAAGGCTTTGCACCTTTAGGCTTAAAGCCAATAGGACGGTCAGCAAGCTCTTCAACACGATAGTCAACACCGATAGTGAGAGGAGAGCCGCAGACAGGGCAAATCCCTTTATGCTCTTTTGTCTGGGCAGGAGAAAAGCAGACATTGCATTTTCGATGGCCGTCATAATGATACTTCCCGTAATTAGGATCAACTTCAATCGTCTCTTTCAGGCCATCGCCTGCCCTCAAAGCACTTAGTATAGAAGCATAGTCAAGCTTTTTAAGATCAAATACAGTGGATTCTCTTCCTATGCGCCAAGGCCAGAAAGAATGAAGATCAGAAAAACTGACAAGGTTATAATCGTCAAGCTGCGAAAGACGCCAATTCATAGCAGGATCACTGCTCAAACCTGTTTCCAATGCATGGATATGCTTAGCCTGGTCAAGGAAACACTCCTGGACTGAATCAAAACCAGATTTGGAGCCAAGCATAGCAAACCAAGGAGTCCAGATATGCGCAGGAATAACCTCGATGTCTTTGTTGATCTTTCTAAGAGATTCCACAAATTCAGGGCAAGGGATCTTGAAGATAGGCCTGCCGTCATAATCAACCCTTCCTTTTGTCAGAAGATACTCTGTTATCTGGGAAACAGTACCAAAATCAGGGGCCAGCACAACATTATGAACCCTCCTTCCTTTTCCGCCCTGGGTGTATATCAAAGATATCTCAGTCTGAAGCATGAAAGGAAAACCTTCTTTAGTCCTAAGTATGCCAGAGCCGTCTTCAGTTAGTTTTTCTTTCAATTCCTGGATCCATTTAGGATGGGTAAAATCCCCAGTTCCCAACAAAGATATGCCCTTTATCTTAGCATACTTCTCAAGATTGGATACAGAAAGATCTTTTGAAGTGGCTTGAGAATGCCTTGAATGTATGTGAAGATCTGCTATTATGTCCATGAAAAAAATATGAAAAAACACGAGTATATAATATTAACTGAAGAAGCAGCAACAATTAAATACTAAACCAAAAACCTAAATTATATGGCTGCAGAAAGAACAAGCGCGATAGAGGTTCCAGCAGAAACCTATGATGGATGTGAAAAAGACACAACAAGATATTTCCCTGTAATAAAGCACAGATACAAGCAATGGTTCCATGATATCATGTATGTGATAGCCAAAAGGTTCATGGCCAGCAGATTCGAAGAGCAGAAGATCAACGGGGATCAAAATCTTGAACAGATCGCAGGAACCACAAAGATACATATCTCAAATCATCTGTCAGAGCTGGACTGGTTTACGCTTAAGCTAAAGGCATACGAGAAAGACGTGAAACTGGCAGTGTCAGCAGGAGAAAATCTTTTTCTGCCCATAATAGGGCTTGTGCTAAGGACCTGCGGAGGGTTCAAATCATTCAGGAAAAACGGTTCAGCAAACAAGGGAATCCCCCAAAACATAAAAAGATACCTCTGGAAAGACTATGTGGAGCACCTTATACATGAAGGAAAATATGACATGCTTATCTTTCCTGAAGCAGATTCCCAAAAAAAGCTTGGAAGAAGCTACACAGGAACCTTAGGGAAGTTCAATGCAGCAATATTTTCAGCAATAATTGACATACAAAATAGAATGATAGAAGAAGGACTCCACAGAGATATAGAGATAATCCCGCAAAACATAACATATGAGAGGATAGCAGAAGATGATAACTTTGAAACATTGAAAGATATGAAAGCAAAGGGAAGATCGTCATTTTGGGTATACTTATCTGACTTTGGATATGTTTTCTGGGGAAGCAGGAAAAAGCCGAAAAGCAGGCTGACAATACAATATGGAGATCCCATAGTGCCAGCAGAATTCAACATGGGAAAACAGCTTGCAGAAAGAGTGAGAAGAGAAGTAGCAAGGCTCCAGACAGCATACCCTACACAATGCACAGCATTCGCATTCGGAGACAGAATGAGAATAACAGAAAGAGAGCTTCTTGAACATATAAAATATACACAGGGATTCCTTCTTGAAAGCCCGATAAATACAAGCCCGATAGACGCATTGGGCCCAGATGACATACTTGAAAGAGCAGTCCAGCAGTTCAAGCCGTATGATTATGCACACCCTGCCAATGTGATAGAATACAAAAACGGGGAATTTGCAGCAAGAAAGCCTGAAGTTTTGACGCAATACGCAAACCATCTCAAAGGAGCCTTAGATTCTTTCTAAGCCAAAAGCAAAATATATAAACCCCTGTCTTGAGACAGGAGAAAGGTGATCAAATGAAAAAGGCAATCATGATGATTATTCTTCTTATGATTATAGCAGGATGCGGACAGAAGGCTGAAGTGCAGACAGGAGATACAACACAAGAGCAGGCTACTGTTGCGATGGAAGTAGTAACTCCAGCAGGAGAAGGAGAGCTTATAACATTATCAACAGCAGACCTTGCATTACACAATACAGAATCAGACTGCTGGATAGCATACGATGGAAAAGTATATGACATAACAGACTATATCCCAAGGCATCCAGGAAACTCAGCGATGATAACAGAAACCTGCGGAACTTCAGAAGAGTTTGCAGCTGCATTCGCAAACATGCATGGCATGAGCAAAGTCAGCACACTAGTGCAAGAAGGACTTTACAAAGGAGATCTTGAATAAGATCTTTATCTTTTTCTAAAATGTACATCCCAAAAAGATACGGTCAATCGCATGTAGATAAGTGCCCCTTCTGCGGGAAGCAGGCAAGTTTAGAGAACAAGCAAGGAGTAGCTGTATGCAAAGACCACAAGAACAGCACACTTGATATGAAATGCGTCTGCGGAAGCTGGCTTGAAATCCGTAAGGGAAAGTACGGAGCATACGGAAACTGCATCAAATGCGGCAATATATCTCTGAAGAAAGTGCTGGAGCTGACAAAGCCTGAGCCGGCAAGACCAAAACAAAATACGACAAGAAAAGAAGCAAAGCTTGAAAGGATAAGAGAGATGAAGAATAAAAAGCCGGCGGAAAGAAAAGAAGTTACGATAAGGTCTGATGAGCTGGATCTTTTATAACCCAAACAAACCTTTCTTCTTTGACTTAACACCTTTATCAAATTCTTCAAGAATTTCTTTCTGGCGCTTGGTCAAGCTTGTGGGGACAACAACACTTACCTTAACATTTTGAGAACCGACACCATGGCCGTCAATATTTGGGATGCCTTTTCCTTTCATCCTGAAGACAGTCTCAGACTGCGTTCCAGAGGGAATCTTAAGAGTAGCTTTCCCTTTCAAAGTCGGCACTTCAACTTCCCCTCCAAGAGCAGCAACAGCAAAACTTACTGGAGCCTCGATAAAAATATCATTACCATGACGCTCAAACTTCTCATGATGCTTGACGTGGATGACAACAAAAAGATCTCCAGCAGGAGCGCCTCTTGAACCTGCTTCGCCTTCACCCTGAACTCGAAGCTTCATACCGGATTCAACACCAGCAGGGATATTAACCTCTAACTTAGATTTCTTCTCAACACGGCCTTCACCATCACACTCAGGACAAGCATTGGAGATAACATTTCCAGTACCGTTACATCTTGAACAAGTCCTTGAAGTCTGGAACATCCCGAAAGGAGTCCTTCTTGCAACAACTTCTATGCCTCTGCCGTTACAGTTAGGACATGTCTCGATATCAGAATCAGAAACAGCTCCTTTACCATGACATTTTAAACAAATATCCAGCTTAGGAACAATAATATGTTTTGAAACTCCAGAAGCAGCTTCTTCTAAAGAAATCTCCAAATCAAATCTCAGATTTGAACCTCTTCTTG
>CAZGIN010000108.1:0-3978 GCA_964526585.1 uncultured Methanosarcinales archaeon | reverse complement strand
CATTTTCTGGATAACATCATCGACATATCAAGATATCCTTCTAAGCTTATCACTGATATGGTTCACGCTAACCGTAAGATTGGCTTGGGAGTGATGGGTTTTGCTGACATGCTTCTTCAGCTTGGTGTAAGTTATTCTTCTAAAGAAGCAGTAAGCACAGCGGAATCTTTGATGAGGTTTATCAGAAAAGAATCCAGGGCAGCAAGCATGGCTCTTGCTAAGAAAAGGGGCGCTTTTCCTAATTTTAAGTATATGAAAGATAAGAAAGAAAAGCTAAGGAACGCAGCTCTCAATTCTATCGCTCCTACTGGAACGATCTCTCTGATCGCTGGCTGCAGCAGCAGCATCGAGCCTTTGTTTGGGCTCGCTTTCACCCATAACATCCTGGATAGGAGCATCAGGGAATCTAATCCTTATGCAGCATTTCTCTTGAATAATTATCCAAAGGCTTGGAAATATGCTGTGAAGCACGGCCATGTAAAGGGTGCGGTCCTTCCAAGATCGATCAAGCGCATCCTTAAAGTTGCATATCAGGTAAGTCCCGAGCAGCATATTATGATGCAGGCTGCTTTCCAAAGATATACTGACAATGCTGTTTCTAAGACTGTCAACCTTCCTAATAGTGCATCAGTAAAAGATATAGAGAAGATATTCCTCCTTGCCCATAACCTTGGGTGCAAAGGCATCTCTGTTTATAGGGAGTCAAGCAAGCCTTCTGAAGTGTTATGTCTAGGATGCAATTGAAAAATTAATTAAAAAATTAAAGAATAGGTATCTGTTCACTGCACCTTGTTGAATATCTGGGTTTTTGTGCCGAGGCATTTATGTTCGCTTGTTTCCTTGCAGTTTATGGACAGGTATTCCTGGAGCTGTATGTTTGGGATTACGATTGTAGTTTCTTGACCTGGCTCTAGCTTTATCGAGTCGCTTGTGTGCTGCACCTGGCTTGAGTCAAAGCATCTGATGTTGCAAGCATCGCCTATATTTTTTATGCTTACTGTAAGTGTATTTTCTTCAAATGATTGTGAAGTTATCTCTGCAAGCGTGCATCCTGTCTTGCATTCGAGCTCCACCCCTGCCTGGCATTCATAGTTTGAGTTGCATTGTTGGCCGGCTAGGCAGTCATCATCAGAAAGGCATTCAACTCCGCATTGGTTTAAAGTTTTCTTCTTTTCTGCCTTGACTTTGCAGCCGTTGACTTCTTTGCATTCAACAAAGTCTTTTCCTATGCAGGTGTTTTCTGTGCATTCATCTCTGCAGTCTGTTGCCTCTGTTGTAGTTGTGTCTGCAGTCTCGTCTGTATCGCATACCTGGTTTGCATTTGTGTCTACGCAGCATTTTCCTTTTGCGTATTCATAGTATGGAGGATTGCACGCATTTTGTGCGCATCCTGCTAATACTATCATCAATGTTAGGATTCCTATTAACATCATCCTCATCTGATACACCCCCTGGATAATGTATGCTCAGTTTCATTATTTATAAATATTTGCCTATTCTTTTAGAGCAGTTAAGCTTAAATATCCTAGTATCTCCCTAGGGGTTATGAACAGGATTATATTGTTCGGCCCTCCCGGAGCCGGAAAAGGGACTATAGCTTCTATCTTGAAGGCTAAGCTGGGCATCCCTCATATCTCTACTGGTGATATCTTTAGGGAGAATGTAGCTCATAATACTGATTTAGGCAAAAAAGCTAAGGAGTTCATGGATTTAGGAAAGCTTGTTCCTGATAATATAACTATTGGCATGGTCAAGGATCGCCTTGGAAGGGATGACTGCAGCAAAGGATTCCTGCTTGACGGCTTCCCTAGGACTATTCCTCAGGCTGAAGCTATTGATGCTGCTGGTATTGAGGTTGATCATGTTGTTTTCTTTAAAGTATCGGATGAGATCTTAATCAAGCGCATGACCACTAGGAGGACTTGCTCTAATTGCGGAACTATATTCAACCTTATTACTATGCCTCCAAAGAAGGAAGGGATCTGTGATAAGTGTGGCGGAGAACTCAAGCAAAGGGCTGATGAGACTCCTGAGGTTATCAAGAAGCGTCTTGTGACATATTCAGAACAGACTGCTCCTTTGATCGGCTACTATAAAGAAAAGGGCCTTTTGAGAGAAGTTGATGCTTCTAAATCTCCTGATGAGATCGCTGCTAGTGTTCTTTCTGTGATCAGCTGATTTTCTACCTTAGCTGAACATGGCTTTGATGCATTCTGTTGCATAGCTTCCCTTCCCTAGTTCAAATTTTAGAAGTATCTTTTTCATTCCTGGATTAAGCTCGTCTTCCTCAAGATCTCCTATATCCATTCCTTTGATTTCGCAGTACATATCTCTTTCTCCTCCTTCGCTGCTCAGCTCAGGGATTTCTCTTATGACAAAATCCCGCTCGGATAGCCCTTCTTTTTTCATGATATCTGAAATAACATCATCCTTGTAGTTTATCTCAAACCCTATCATCGGCACCTTTTCTTTCGTAATGCCTCTCTTAGAATACTCGATAACAGTTTCATTCCATAGTCTGCTTTGGTAGCTGTGCACATATATCTTCAATATTTTCTTAGGGATCTGTCTTATCGCTCCGACATAGTCCTTAGGGTGTCCTTCCAAAAAAGTCCTTACTTTCTCCTCTTGTTCTCCTGTCTTTTCTAATATCATCTCTACTGCTTCCTGGAATTCTCTTTTGACTATGCTTCTTCCGACTTCAGCGTTGTTTGTTGAAAATCTTTGCTCCCCGAACAGGTTAAGGAACTTCTCCATCTTTTTAGGTGCAGTTTCAATATTTCTTGCTGTTATCTCAAACTTATTTCCTTCAAGCTCTCCAAGACTTATGGGTTTTTTTCCATATCCTAGAAATTCAAGCTCTATGCTTTTGAGCTCTATCCCTTCTCCTCTTTCTTTTGTGCAGTTTTTGATTGATATATTCTGCTCAGTGATCGCTATCTTGTCTTTGTTTCCTGCATATCCTATGTATTTTAAAGGAATATGCAGCGCTGCTGCTATCACATATGCTGCCCTTGGAGTTGTATACTCTTGTTTTCTGAGCTTCCAGTAAGAATATCCCATCTTCTCAGGAGATGGCTTTACTGTGCTCACTTCATATACTTTGAAGTCCTCTGGGAGCTGTTTTAGCCTGTACATAGCTGTTATAATCAATAACCTTTTTAAAAAGGTTAGCACTTATCTGCCTAAGACGAGCCTGTAGCCTAGTCTGGCAACCTCAGGGTTGGGCAAATAGGGCGTTAGCCTCCTACTCTTTGAGCAGAAAGCTAAAGATCCCGAGTTCGAATAGTTCGAGCTTATAGGTCGAACGACCGAGAAGCTCTGCTTCGAAAGTCTCGGCAGGCTCGTTTATTTATCCCATAACATATTTATATCCTTGATTTTATTCTATTATTATGGGATTGTTTAGGAGAAGCCGAAAATCGCTTGAGTCAAGGATTCTTAAAGATCTTAATTCATTAAATCAGTTTGTTCCCGACAATTGGTTTTGGAAAAAGTATAAGCTTGAAGCCATTGATAAGCTGGATAAAGCTTTATTGTCAGACCTTAAGAGATTGTATGCTGACATATTGAATTCAGATTCTAAAGAGCATGATAAGCTTATGAGGTTTGCAATCCACTCATTAAAAGAGCTTCACAATGACTTGACAAAAATGATCAACGAGAGATCTCCTGATTTGGCTCTACAAAAAAAAGAAGCTAAGATTGCTAATGATATAATTTCTCATCTAAGGGATCTTGCTCTGTATTTGATCCCTATTGAGCATCGTCTCTCAGTATGGAGAAAGCATGGAGTTTCTGATGTTGTCTGCAAAAATATTGAGCTGATTATGTCAGAAGAGACTCACAAATTTTTTGCGGAGGAAAGTATGGGGGTTAATGCAGGCAGCTATGATGGCTTTTCTTGTTATGCTGCTAATTTTGCTCATACCAAATGCGTTTTGATACTTCAGTTTGAGAATCCTCAGCATTTTACTC
>CAZGIN010000107.1:0-4028 GCA_964526585.1 uncultured Methanosarcinales archaeon | reverse complement strand
GCAATTCCTCATATACAATATTATTATTCCACGAATAATCATATTGAATAAGAGGAATTCCACCTCTTCTTGATACAAATCTTTTTCTATCAATATGTCTATGCCTCTCTGATCTCGTAAAGCTAATGACTTCTATCGGAAATACAAGAGGTTCTTCTTTTATGGCCTGTAAGAATTTTGGCGTATCTTTAAGATCTGGAAGGTAGTATAGTCCTAGTCCTCTTCTTAGCTTTCTTATTTTAGGTATTAGAGCTCTCATTCTATCGCTTTCTTCATATTCTTTCCCTACTCTTTGTATTAGATCAAATACCATATCCTCTACTTCTTGTCTTTGTTCATCACTCATAATATCGCTGTATCTTGCATTTTCATACATTTCTAGGGCAATTCCGAATAAGTCTTCTCGTATATCTTGTGAATTTTCATATAATATAGTAACAGTTCTCACTGCTTCAGAGGAGTCTATGAAATATAATCTTTTGAGAATATTCTCCATTCTGCCATCTCGGCCCCAATCCTTCCTCTTTATGAGTATCTTTATAGTTTCTTTTAGGTCTATATCTATTATATCCCCTAAGGAAGAATATAATGCATTATCTACTTTTTGTCCTGGCTTAGAGACTAGCTCGCTTAATATTTTATCTGCTTCTTCAGGTTTATAAAAATAATATGTCCCTAAATTTGCAGCATAAGCTAAGGATAAGTCTTCTACTTTCTCGGATAATCCTTGTTCTATTTGTCTGATAAATTCTTCTTGCGTTATGAAATCCAGTCCATAGTCGCTAATCAATCTTGGATCTAAATTCCTTATTGAAGGTGCTATAATTGATAAGACTTCTTTTTTTTCTTTTAACTCATTAAATATTTCGTAAAAATTCTCTGGGTCTACCAATGAAATTATTCTGATTACTTCTTTGTCATGCTCAGAATATCCTACCTCCGCCTTATTCGCTTTATATGCTTCTAAAAATTCTTGGAAATCTTCACACTTAAGAACCAGTGTTCTCCAAAATTTACTTTCTTTTCTTGGGTGTTTTCCATTATCTATTGATTCCTTAACTGTTCTAAATCCTTTTTCTGGATCAATTCTTCCAAGATATTCTAAATATTCGTCAAAATCTATTTCCCCTTCTCTCAGTTTTTCTTCTACCTTGTTTAGTATTGAAGTATGAATTCTGGCTTGTTTTATTTCTTCTATTATGGTATCTAAGTTTATTCCCATATTCCCCTCTATTTGAATAAAAAATGTAACTTCCCGTATTTAAACCTTTCTATTATTCACCCCTATTTAGTGGTGTTAAATCTCTTACAAACAATTAAAAATCCCGCTCTATCTTTTCCTGTAATGAACATCCTGATCCACTACGCAGAGATCGGCATCAAGGGAAAGAATCGCTCTAATTTTGAAAACCTATTGATGGACAACATCCGAAAGAAAGCGGAAGGTATCATAGAGCACATAAAGCGTGAGCCAGGCCATTTTGTAGCAACATTAGCAGAAGGGGCAGAAATAGAAAAGGCTATAAGCATCCTGAAGTGCATCCCTGGCATTGCTTATTTCATGCCTTGCATCAAATCCTCGTTAAGGATAGAAGAAATCTGCAAGGATACTTTAAACCTGCTCAAAGACAAGGAATTCACAACTTTCAAGATCGATGCAAAGAGAAGAGACAAGAACATCCAGCTAAGAAGCGTTGACATCAACCAAAAAGTGGGAGGTTTTATCTGCGACAACCTCAAGAAAACCCCTAAGATGAAGGATCCGGATATTACTGTTAGGATCGAGACTTCAACAAAATTCTCTTCGATATGCACTGAGCGCATCGAAGGGGTTGGAGGGCTTCCTACTGATCCGAAGAAGAGAGTGATAGCTCTATTGTCTGGAGGCATCGATTCTCCTGTTGCTGCTTTTTTGATGATGAAGCGCGGCTGTGAAGTTATCTTGGTGCATTTCCACAATCAAAACCAGGCTTCAAGGCACGTTAAGTCTAAGATCGAAGAATTAAAAGATCAATTAAGTAAGTTCCAGCAGAACACAAAGCTGTACATAATCCCTTTTGAATCTGTTCAAAAAGAGATCATAACTAAGATACCTTCTGAAAAGCGCATGCTTGTCTTCAGGAAATGCATGATTTATCTTGCATCAAAGATAGCTGATAAGGAAAAAGCTAAGTTTTTAGTTGTCGGAGACTCCCTCTCCCAGGTTGCTTCACAGACTTTAGAAAACCTTGAGGCTACTTATTTTAACTCCCCAAAACCTATCCTAACCCCTTTGATAGGCTTAGACAAGAATGAGATAACTAAGATAGCAGTAAATATAGGCACATATGATATCTCCAGTCTTCCATACCCTGATTGCTGTTCTATGATCGTTTCATCCCATCCTGAGCTGAAAGCCCGCTCAAAAGATCTTGATATCTGGTTTAGTAAGATAGACAAGAATATGCTGGATAGTGTTCTCCAATAGGCAAAGTATATGCAAAAGATTCTTAAATAAGTGATCCTAAATTATCATATGGCAGAAAAAGTTGATGCTTCTGAAGTAATCCCGTTTCCTGAAGTTATCCAGTTCATAGGAGTTGATATCTTGGAAGACCATGAGAAAGATATTGCTAATAAGCTTTCTAATGAGTATTATGACAAGTTTAAGCGTTCTTTGAACAATCTTACCAGCCTTATCGTCCAGGTCAAGGATCTTGGCAAAGGCGGCAAAGTTAAGAAATACAGCATTCATGCAAAGATACTGGCTCCGGGCCATACTTTTGAGGCAGACAAGGCTTGTGATTATGATTTTGCAAGGGCTTTGCATAAGGCTTTCAAGGATCTTGAGAATGAGATCAGGCATAGGTTCCATGGTGATGACCAGAAGCCTAAGGATCATGTCGGCTCAAGAAGGATCAGGCGCATGCTTAAGTGATAAATTCTTGTTAAGTTTAACTAAGAAATCTGATTATAAATTAAAAATAATAAGGAAGATTCACTTCTTCCTTTTCTTTTTGCCTTTGTGTTTGGTTATAGCTATGAGGTACACAGCCAAGATCACTATTGCTATTGCTGCGAATATTATCAGTACAGTATAGTTCCTTTTCTTGATCTCTTCCTGTTTTGCTATCTCTTCAGGAGTTGGTTCTGGAGCTGCTGCTTCTCCTGGAGCGGCCTCTTCTTCTGTCGGAGCTGCTTCTTCGGCTGTTGTTTCTGCTGGTTTCCTTCCTGCTATCGCGAAGTAGCTGAATGCAGTTGCAGTTGTCTCATACTTGTTTATGCCGTCTGTTGTCTCTGTGAATCTTGTTGGGAGCTCTTTCCAGCCGTTGTCGTAATGCAGCATAACTACATCATTCTTTCCAAGGCCGTTCTCTGTCAGCCATGCCCTTTCTATCTCGAATGATATTGTTGCTGTCTTCAGCGCTCCTTTAATCTTATCGCTGTTTATACTGATGTATTTATTCACTTCTAGTGCAGGAGCGTCTAGTCCTTGCGGCTTTGTTGAATGCCCGATCAGCTGCATCTCAACATCATGGAGATCTTTTGTCGTCTCGAACACGATTCCTGTTATTGGGATTGCAGAGCTTGTGAAGAATGCTCTAGTCACAGTATTAGCCCTTATGTTCTGCCAGACAAAGCTTTGTGAAGTTCCGTTTATTATAGGTTTCACTCCTCCTGGCGTACCTGTGCTTGTTGGTGTGGATGTAGGTGTTGTTGTAGTTGGTGCTGTTCCGAATGCTCCGAATAAGGAGAAGTGTGTTACATTAGCCCATACATAGTTTAGTGTTGTCTCTACTCCTTGTTTGGATTCTAGCTGCCAGTCTCCGAGCGTTGTGTTGTAGTAGTATATCTTCAGTGAGCTTTCGTCTATGTTTGCTGCTGTCAGTTCTGATTCGTTGTAGAATATCTTGATCAGTGCCCACGTCAAATTTCCTGAAGTGCTTGTGTCTGCAGTTATGTCTATTCCCTTGAAGGCAGTATATCCTGTAGGTGTTGAGGTTGGAGTTTGTGCTAATACTGATAATGTTGATGTTTCGTTGCCTGCC
>CAZGIN010000106.1:741-4045 GCA_964526585.1 uncultured Methanosarcinales archaeon | reverse complement strand
CTCCATCAGATATGCCAGATGCAGCACGTGCGTTATCTTTTCTTTTTCAAAAACCCGCTTAATCAAATCCTTATTTCTTGAGTCGCATCTCACAAACTTGTAGTTGTGATATCTCTTCTGCAGAGGCATTGCCCTAACATCCAGCCCTACCACATGATGCCCTTTATCAGAAAGATGCTCAGCCAAGAAATTCCCCACATACCCGCTCGAGCCTGTTATAGCTATCCGCATATTTTAAGGATTACTTACTGATATAAATAAATCTGGATTCATGAGAATAAGTGTTCATCCAAAATAACTAATGCTTGCAGTTCTCAGTATCTCATAAGAAAGGCTTAAATATTCTCTTTATCGGTTCTATTTTATGAGACTTGATCCTTATCTTGCTGTCATTTTTGGCGCAACCCTTGGTGCTTCTGGCGGGGTCTTTGCAAAGATCCTTGGTCTTCCTTCTACGTCTTTGTCTTTTTTCAGGCTTTTTGTTCCTGTTGTGATACTGTTTTTTTATCTTCTTTGGAAGAAGGTTAAGCTTTTCAGGGGCAACTTTGGCATAATGCTCGTTGCTTCTGCTCTGAATGCGGTGAGGATCTTTTTGTACTTTTTTGCATTTCTCAATACTTCCTTGGCTAATGGGATAATAATATTGTTCACTTGGCCTATCTTTGGAGCTTTGTTCGGAGCTGTCTTTCTTAAAGAGAAGCTTAGATTAAGGACTTGTTCTCTTATAGGGTTGGCTTTTGTGGGTATTATCGTTATGTATCTAAACAAAGATATCCGTTTTGGCAGCAGTGACTTTATCGGTATTTGCGCTATGCTTCTTTCTGCGATGATCTTTGCTTTCACTGCAGTGATATTTAAGAAAAATCTGGAATATTATTCAAGGTCAGAGTCTATCTTTTATCAGAATCTTGTCGGTGCTGTGCTGTTTCTGCCTTTTATGTTCATAAATCAGCCTTTTCCTTCATTTTTCCAGATAAGCATTGCTTCTCTGTATGCATTCCTTGTCGGAATAGTAGGCTTTGGATTGTTCTTCTATGCTCTGCATAAGCTGGATATGAGCCATTATTCTTTGTTTGCTTATTGGGAGGTTGTTGCAGCTATAATATTTGGTATAGTGCTATTTGGTGAAGTCATAGCATGGAACATTGTAGTTGGGGGTTCTTTGATTGTTGTTTCTGGTTTGCTTCTTAGAAAAAAGAAGGTTGAGGTTCCAGATACTAGTTGATCTAACCAAAATAACTTGGGCTTTCTTCTTTCATCTGTTTTCCTGTCTGTCTCTTGAACTCTTTCTGCAATCCTTCATAGATCTCGATTATCTCTTTTGTTATCGACGGGTTTACTTTCTCTGCTGCTTTCTCAAACTGGGCCATAGAAACTGAAGAAGCATCCATGTTCTCCCGCAGAGCCAATATCGCTGCTTCCCTGCATATTGCTTCGATGTCTGCTCCTGAGTATCCTTCTGTTTTTGCAGCTAACTCTTTCAGCTTGACGTCTTTTGCAAGAGGCATCCCTTTTGTATGAACTTTAAACACTTCAAGCCTTGTCTTCTCGTCTGGAGAAGGCGTCAGTATTATCCTGTCTATCCTTCCAGGCCTAAGTAATCCTGCATCTACTATGTCTGGCCTGTTTGTAGCTCCAAGAACTACAACATCATGCAGATCCTCTAGCCCATCTAATTCAGTAAGAAGCTGATTGACTACATTCTCTGCTGTCTTGTTGTCTGATCCCATCCCTCTTCTTGGCACTAATGAGTCTATTTCATCGAAGAATATGATGGATGGCGCTGTCTGCCTTGCTTTCTCAAATACTTTTCTTACTGCTTTCTCTGACTCACCCACCCACTTGCTAAGCAATTCAGGCCCTTTAACAAGGATAAAGTTTGCTTTGGACTCGTTCGCAACTGCTTTTGCTAATAATGTCTTTCCTGTTCCTGGAGGACCATACAATAATATGCCTTTCGGTGGCTTTATGCCTAATCTTTTGAAGGCTTCAGGTGTCTTCAGTGGCCACTCAACTGCTTCCTTCAGCTCTTGCTTGACGTCTTCAAGTCCTCCGATGTCTTCCCATTTCAATGTTGGCACTTCAACTAACACCTCACGCATCGCTGAAGGCCTCACAACTCTTAGTGCATCTTTGAAATCATCCCTTGTTATGACTAATTTCTCAAGTATATCTTTTGATATCGGCTCGTCTTCTCTTAGTTTTAAGTCTGGCATTACTCTCCTAAGAACTATCATAGCTGCTTCTTTTGCAAGCGCTGCCAGGTCTGCTCCTACAAAGCCGTATGTTACGTCTGATATCTCATCAAGGTCTACATCTTTTGATAGCGGCATGTTTCTTGTATGTATTTTCAATATGTTCAGTCTGCCTTCTTTCCCTGGAACTCCTATCTCTATCTCTCTGTCAAATCTTCCAGGCCTTCTTAATGCAGGATCTAGTGAATTAGGGATGTTAGAGGCAGCGATCACTACGACCTTCCCTCTGGAATTAAGCCCGTCCATTATGGCAAGCAGTTGCGCTACAACTCTTTTCTCAACTTCTCCGTGTGTTTCTTCACGTTTTGTTGCGATAGCATCTATCTCATCTATGAATATTATTGAAGGTGAGTTTTTCTCAGCATCTTCGAATTTCTTACGCAAATTCTCTTCTGATTGGCCGTAGAATTTTGACATTATTTCAGGCCCGTTGATCAAAAAGAAGTTTGAATTTGTCTCGTTTGCAACTGCTTTTGCTAACAAAGTTTTTCCTGTTCCGGGTGGACCGTGCAACAAAACTCCTTTAGGGGGATCTATCCCTAGTCTTTCAAATATTTCTGGATGTTTTAATGGAAGCTCTACCATCTCTCTTACTTTTGTAATCTCATCATCTAGGCCTCCGATATCCTCATACGAAACTTCAGGAAGCCTTTCCTCATCCACTATCTCCATCGCTTCTGGGTTGAACACAACTTCTGTCTGTTCTCCTATTATCACTGCCTGTGCCGGTTTTACGTCTGCTATCACAAACTTGAGTCCTCCGAATCCGAATCCGATCATGCTTTCGTCTAAAACGTCAAATATGTCGTCAAAGAACGGGCTTCTGCTCATGGCATTTCTTCTTTTCTTTGAGCCGCCTAATGATACTATGTCTCCTTTTACTACTGCTCTTCCTAGAAGCCCTTGTTTGAATATGTAAGGAGAAGCTTTTACGATCACTCCTTTTCTTGCTGGTGCTACTATGACTTTTTTTGCTTCCTTCACTTCTGCAGGGCCTATCTTGATCATCTCTCCGAGGCATCCAGGTATTTTTATTTCAATTTTTATTA
>CAZGIN010000106.1:0-731 GCA_964526585.1 uncultured Methanosarcinales archaeon | reverse complement strand
CCCCACTCCGAAGCTTGGTCCTGTGTTTCTTCTTGACAGGCCGTCCATCCTGACTATGTTTAACCCTATGTCTCCAGGATATGCCCTGTCTACTATAGCTACTGTCTTGCGTTCTCCATGCAGTTCTATTATATCTCCTGGTTTGATATTTATCTGCTTCATGAAGCCTGAATCTATCCTGATGATGCCTTTGTTGACATCATCCTGGACTGCTTCAGCTACTTTTAGAGTTATTTCGTTGCTTGCCATTATTTCTTCTTAGGAGTTGCTGGTGCCTCTTCTATTTTTGGCAGCCTTATTGGCGGCGGAAGGTTCATCTCTTTGCTCATTATCATTGCTTGTATTGTGCATCTTGCAAGTATGTGGTTTATCACTTTAGCTGCTATTTCTGAGCTAACTTACTTGTTTTTCTTCAATTAATCTATTATTTTCTTTGTTGCATCATTAGTTTCTGTTGCGATAACTGCTCCTTCCATCAGTATCTGTGCTATTCCTGGTTCATAGGCTGCTGTGAACTGGAACTCAAATACCATGCCTTCTTTGTCTTCTGTTCCCATGGATATCTTTGTTGTCTTTACGTTTGTTATCTTTGCATTGTTGTTTATCCTGAGATTTCCTTCTGCAGATTTCTTCTTTTCTGCGCTTATTTTCGTGTAATTAAACCCGATTATTCCCATCTGAATCACCTGTTTGTTGCTATTTGTAGCGATTTTCAAGAGGTGATTCTTCAT
>CAZGIN010000105.1:0-4096 GCA_964526585.1 uncultured Methanosarcinales archaeon | reverse complement strand
TTACTGTTATCATAGTGCTTGCTGCTGTCATAAATATTCCTGCTATCATGCCTATCATAGGGTTGTAGCCAAACATCAATACTAAAGTTATGAATGTGATCAGCTCAAACCCAGTATTAAAAGGGATAAACAGCTTATATCCTTCTGAAAATATTCCCACAAGTATCAACACTACCGCGATTGTCAGGGATATTACTGTAGCTCTAAAAAGTATGAGCATTATTATCCCAAAGATTATTATTGCCGGTATCCTGATCTTGTAGAATTTCTTTGCCCACTCCAGAATGTGTTCTTTTTTCATAATAATAAAATATGGGCCCGCCGTGATTTGAACACGGGACCTCACGATCTCGAAATTCCATAGGCCATCCCATGGGTGAGGATTTATCAGTCGTGCGCTCCACCAGGCTAAGCTACGGGCCCGTTAAGTAAAAGCGTCCCCAGCCGGACTTTCATAACCTTTCCGAGGGACTGAGCGAGCTTGACGAGCGAATGTCGCTCGCTTTTGGTCAAGCTTTTTGCTCCGTCAAAAAGGTTGTTTTGAACCGGCGACCTTGCGGTTACTTCTCAAGTACCGCCCTGGAAAGTCCAAGGCGGCAGTCTTGATAACAGCCGCACGCTCCAGCCGCTAAGCTATGGGGACAATGTATCTTGAGCAAGCAGTATTTCATTTAAAAAGCTTTTGATGTTAAGCTTGTTTTTTGTCATAGTAATGTTTTTAAAAACCCCACTTAATCTTCAAAAAAAGAGGTTTTTATGAGCAGAGATTATGATATCAAGGATATATTGGACGAATGCTTGAGGATAGCCAAGGTCAGGGATCCGGAGATTGCTTCCAGATACAGAAGCTTAACATCAGATCCTGCTGAATACCATTCTAAGCTTGAGGAATTTATCGAGACACATCCTGCCCTAAAAGTAGGAGGGCTTGCTGCTCTTGTCGATCTTCAGGTGAAGGCTGTTGCTTCCCATCATGTAGATCTTCACAAAAAAGAACACTCAGCCGAAGATCTTCGCAGCCTTGACTCTCAGAAGAGCATCCTTCTTGGGTTGATAACTAAGCTTGAATACAGCTCGATGAAGCTTAACAAGAATGTCGGAGCCTTGATAGCAGACTATTTTGAGAGAGTCAAGGTATTATTGCTTGAAGAGTCTCCTGAGCAGACGATACTGCCTGATGCTAAGATGCTTCTTAAGCCATGGCTTGACTATGCTTTAAGAAAGGATTTTGTGCCTTCCAAAGCTCCTGTTTTTGTAGCTCCTCCTGAGATCAGCCTCCATAACGATCCTTTGTATGTCTTTTCTCATCCTGCTGGAGACCCTGATCTTGTTGAAAATCTGTTCTACTATATAGGAAGCTTAAGATCTGTCTGCCTCGGAGATTTTGTGTGGGATACTCAGGATATAGGGATGGCTGTTGAGAAGATTATGAAAAGATCCACAATCTCGTTTTTAGGAGCATATGAGTTAGCTTACCGCCGCAGGGAGGAAAATATAAGGCTTGCTGCTGAGGTAAGGAGAGGATATCCTAAGTCATTTATACTCAATAAGCTTCAGATAGCTTCTGATTCGATACAGATCGCTGAGATAAACTGTGAAGATTTTAATTTCGGAAGATACCTTGATACATTAGTCTCAAGGCTGGTTATTGATCTTGACGGAAAGAAAGTAGGCTTTACTTACGGCAGCCTTCTTGATCCTGAGAACATCTATGATGATGGTGTTTTCCTCACAACCTTATCAGAAAATATGGTTCCTGTGCAGCACAAGAAGAATTTGCTGGATATCCATTTCGCTGCAATGCAAAAAGCAGGTATTACAAGGCTTTTTGTAGGATCTGCTTCAGAACCCGCAATCTGGACAAGATCGTGTTATGATCCGACTCCTTTCAATTATCATGAAGGAGAGCTTGCTGTACAGTTAAGTTCAGAGCCTTGTATAATCTCTCCAGGCTGGCTTAAGAAGAAGGTTGGAAAACCCACTATAGCGTTATACGATCCTAAGGAAGATGTTATAAAAATCGAAGTTTTTGATACTGCTAGAGTCGTATCCAGATTTATGGGAAACTAGCTCAATATGACCGAAAAGTTTAAATATTAAGGTTGCAATAATACTATAGGGGAAAAATATGAGCAGAAAAGAAACTTCAAGAAGGCTGAAAGCCGCAATCGATCCTATCGATGCATTTAATTCTGGCATTGATGTAGACATTCTTGATGCTTTTGGGAATACTCTTCGTGCTTTGTCTGCTCTTCGTATAGCTGATCCTGATAACAAAGAATATCCTGTTCTTCTCGAAGAAGGAAGAAGACTGCAGGAAGCAGTTTATGGAGCCATGGCAGATGATGCCCTAATTTATCGTGGAATAGCGCTTTCACAGGTTCCGGATCCTAAGTATGCTTCTGCAGCTGAAGAGGTTGCGACGATCGACGACCTTGCTGCAAAGCCAGTCAGTGCTTTTATCCACAGAGCTTATCCTGTACTGAAACAAGCCGAGCCTCTGTACAGAGACGCTGCTTAAGAGTTTAGTATTTCTCCTTCTATGCTTCTTAGCATGTGCTTCTTCACGTTGATATCATAATACTTTCCCAGCTCAAGCCTTCCTTTGACTCCTATGACTAATGGATAAGTTCCAAGCTGCCTTCCGAATGTTGTCTTTCCGTCATATATCTCCATCCTGACATCTTTCAATACATGCCCTATAGGAAGGACTTTCTGCAGCATCGGGAGGTCGATATTCTGCCTTATCTCATTTCTCCATTTCCAATAATATTTTTTGTTCTTTCTGAGGAATTTGTTGCCTGCTTCTTTCTCCAGCATAGTTCCTGGCATTATGGCTGCCTGCCTTATGTTTATCCTTCTCATCCACAAGTCCTCTTCCAAAAATCTCTTCAGCCATCTCATATTATGTTCTTGGGTTTTCTTGCTTTCTCCTATAAGCCCAAATATGAGGTTTATTCCCGGAAGGAATTTTGGCATGCCGTTTTCCCCATATTCTCTTCCATATTTGTTTATTATCTTGACAGCTTCATACGCTGTTTCAGGCTTGCAGTTCAACATGTTTGCCTTCGCAACTTCCGGATCAAATGTTTCAACCCCAAATGCTGCTATGTTTCCTGATGTGCAGTACTTCACTATCGCTTTTGTTATCTCATGATCCTTATCAGCTACTACTTTTACTGGATTTACATTATCTATATGCAGTATCTTGATGTCATTCTGTTCTCTTATGCCTTTTAATATTCCAACAGCTTCTGGATGGGAATAATAGCATGTCTGCTTCCCTAATCTGATATGATTATGCCCTCTGTCGCAAAATGCTTTGACTTCTTTCAGTATGTCCTCTTTATTTCTAAACTCAACCGGGCTTTTCAACGGCTCTGTGCAGAAGCTGCACTTTCCTCTGCACCCTTTTCCTGTTTCGATTTCGATCATCCTTGCGCTTCCGATCTGGTCTGTTATTCCTGCTCCTAAAGGGGCTATCTCTTTCAGGTCTTCATATGAGAAGTAGTAGTCTTTAACTTCATTGAATATGCTAATGTCTGCCTTCTCTGCGAATTTTCCGCCATGTAATTGTGTTCCTGTGATAGCCGGCCCTGTAAGGATCATCTCAAAAGGTCTATCGATCTTTTTCAGCAGTCCTGATATCTCTCTCAAAGTTCCTGGCTGCGCTGAAAGGTATTTTCCCGGAACATGAACTCCGCATATCACTATCAATTTGTCTGTATTCTCAAGTATATCTCGTATCTTAGGAGAATTCCTTGTTAGGTTATATGTATAGATATTTGTCTTTTGGCTTCCTTTTGTTTCCTTCAGCACATTTCCGTGCTGCACTAATAACCTTAGATCATCGATAGTTATGTATTTTATCTCTTCTCTTTTGAGCTTATAATAACCGTAGATATATCTCGGATATGTTCCCAGATATGGAGGAACTCCCAATCCTGCTGCTTCATCTGTGTATGCATCCAGTATTGTTATCATTCATGCTATTGTGGAGTTTTCTTTTATAAATTGATGTATTTCGTCAAAGACTTCTTTTCTTACTTCTTCGTCCATTATGAAAAGGTGGTGTGATTTCTTCAGCCACACTCCT
>CAZGIN010000104.1:221-4124 GCA_964526585.1 uncultured Methanosarcinales archaeon | reverse complement strand
CATGCACTAATCTTTCAAGTTCTTCTAATGATATTGTCTGTGCTGCATCCACCCAGGATGCTTCAGGATCGTAATGCGTTTCGACTATTATTCCGTCAACTCCTATGGCTACTGCTCCCATCGTAACTTGATGCACAAGGTCCCTTCTTCCTGTTGTATGGCTTGGGTCAAATATTATTTTATATTCTTGGTTGCGCACAAGGTCTGCGAGCATTGTTATATCCTGCCCGTTTCTTGCTACATCTCTCTCGTTGCTCTTCCCTCTTGGGCACAGCATAGCTTCTTTGAATCCTTCGGCCCTGTACAGCCAGTCCTGGTATCTCATCTTCATGCCGTTCTTGTACAGTACTGGAACACCTGCTTCTTGTAAAGCTTTAAGAAGTTCATCATTATCAGCGTTTCTTGATCCTATCTGGTAGAGGTCTACTCCATAACTCTTGAACATCGGTATATGTGTTGGATCTACTATCTCTGTCACTATCTTCAGCTCAAGCTCATCTGCTGCTCTTCTCATCCATTCTAATGCTTCTTCTCCGTGGCCGCTCCAGCTTTCTGGCTTTGATCTTGTCTTGAATGCGCCTCCTCTTAAGTATTGGCATCCAAGCTCTTTCACTTTTGCTGCTATCCTGTCTAGCTGTTCATAGCTTTCTATCGCGCATGGCCCTGCCATTATTATTAAGTCATTATTAGAATTCATTCTTCTGTGTCTATGCTCTGCATAACTAAAAGATCTTCTGTTGTGAGCTTTTTTCCTTTTTTCATCTTTTCTTGTATCTCTGCTTGTTTCTCCTCAAGCGTCTTTTTCTGTCTTTCCTCTTTTTTTGCTCTCTTGTCTGCCCTTTGGTCTGCTGCTTCTTTGTTATAGTCAGATAGTTCTCCCAGTTTCTCTTTCAGCATCTTGTTGGCTTCTGTGAATTCCTGTTTTGCTTCCCTGAACTTTTGGTCGTATTCTTTTTCCTTTTCTCTCAGCTCGTCTATCTGTTTGCTGAACTCTACCATCTCTTCATGCTTGTGCTGGCTCTGTTCTGCTGATGCCTGCACTTTTTGGTGCGTCTCTTGTGATTTCTTCTTCAGGTCTCTTATCTCTTTGTTCTGCTCATACATCGCTCCTGTCATCCCTGCTGCCTTTCTTGCTGCTTCAAGCTCTTTCTTGAGCTGCTTAACTTTCTTCATGAACTCTTTTTCCCTGTTGAAGCTCATGACTTCTGTCTGGATAAGGTGCTCTATCCTTTTGATCTCTTTCAGGATTATTCCCGGATTTCTTGTCTCTGTTTTTACTTCGATCTTTCCCTTCTCTTCTTTGAGGCTAATCACTGTGGTTATTTTTTGCTTCAGCTGGCTGTGCAGCTCATCCCTTTCTTTCTTTGCTTCTTTAGCTTTCTTTGTTAGTTCGTCTCTTTCTCTTCTGAAATCTACTGCTTTCTGTATAAGCTCTCTTATCTTCTGGGATACTTCTTTCTTCTTTGAGAACCAGCTTTCTTTTTGGAGGTTTATCTCATTAAGTCTTGATTTCAGTTCCTGGACTTCAGTCTTGACATTGTTTCCAGATTCTTGCATTCACTCTCACATCAAAAAATAAAATTTATCCGAAGAGTGCTCCTAGTCCTGCTGCTGCCTGCTCTTCTGATTTCTTCTCGTCTTCAGCTGGCTTTTTCTCTTCTTTCTTTGCTTCTTTTGGTGCTTCTCCGCTAGCTGCTGGTGCTGCAACTGGTGCTGCTGCTGCTTTTTCGACTGCTTCGTCTATGTTTACTCCTTCCAGGCTTGCTACAAGTGCTTTTACTCTTGCATCGTCTGCCTTTACTCCTGCTGCTTCCAGCACTTTCTTTACGCTTGCTTCGTCTACAGCTTTTCCAGCCTTGTGAAGTAGCATTGCCGCATATACGTATTCCATTCTCTTACCTCCAAATATTATTTGGAGACCCGCAAACTTTAGTTTGCGCTGCCTCCCGAACCTTTGGTTATTATTATTCCTCTTTCTCCTCTTTTTCTTCGTCTTCTTTCTCTTCTTCTTCGACTGCTTCGTCATAGCCTTTCATGAAGGCTTCTTCGGTCTCGTCGATTTCCCCGTCTTCAAGCTGTTCTTCAGGGTCTTCGCTTATGTCATCTTGGTCGTCATAGCTCATTTTTTCACCATGGCTTTCAGGGCTTGCATTTGTCGTTCTGCTTTCGCAATAACGTCTCCTACTACGTCTTTAACCAGTATGTTGGCTTCCAACGCAACAGCTTTTGTTGCCCTGTAGGCTTTTCCGAGTAATATCTCGATCGTATCTTTGGTTGTGTAGCCTGCCTCAACAGCAAGGTTCAATGCCCATGATGCTGCTCTTGTCAGGCTCTGTTTAAACTCTTCCTCATCTACATCCAGTACTTCCTTGGTGTAGATTGTTCCGTCTTCGTATACTGCTACCAGGTCTAGCCCTATTTCCATAGGCTCTACTCCTAGTTTTGAGAGCATGTTTGCTGCTTTGTCAGATACTGCTTCGCCTTCTTTCACCAGTACGCTGTCGTTTATGACTGCTATCTTTCCCTGGTCTACTTTGGTTTTTATCCCTAGTTGTGCGAATTCGCTTATCATAGGGCCGGGAGCGAATGGTGTTGGTCCTGCACTTATCTTTAAGTCGTATGGTGCGATCTGTCCTGGCTTTGCAGCTGCTTTTGATTTGCTTTTCTTTATTGTCTTGAATAGGCTGAATGGATTTTCTTTTGTGAAGATTATCGCAGGCATGCCTTTGAACTGCTCTTCAAGCTTCTCTATTCCAGGCTTTTTGTCTTTCACTTGCTCGATTGCTTTCTTGATGAGCCTTTTCTTTGTCATCACTATCTCTACTTTTCCTCTTAGCTGTGTCCTCATCTTTCCGAGCTGTGCTCCTGGAAGGTTCTGCAGGTTTAGGGCTCCTACTACTGGATATGTCTCAAGCAGTTTTACGAATTTCTTTACAGTATCTTTTTTGATTGCTTGTACCATTTTATTGGCCCTCCTCTGCAGGAGCCTTCTCTGCTGCTGATTCTTCTTTCTTTGGGGCTGCCTTCTTCTTTTTGTGTACAGGAGCTTCTTCTGTCGTTTCTGTCTTGTCTCCTATCTTGACTGGCTTTCCCATTGTCAGTTTTAAGAATGATTGCTTGATGTTGTTCTTCTCTTGCGGAAGATGATGCATCGTGTGGGTGTATACTGAAAGTATGTTCTCTGCCACATCTTCACTGCTCATGTCTTCGCTTCCTACTTTTGCCTGCACCATAGGCGAGTTTTTAGCAACTATCCTTGCTGTCTGCTGCAATTTATCATAGATAGCTTTCATGTTTGCGTTTGGAGGTACAACACATCCTGCTTTTGGGTTTGGCATCTTTCCTTTTGGTCCTAATGCTTTACCGAATGTTGTTGCTACCTTTGGCATTATTGTAGCTTGAGCTACGAAGTAGTCGTGTTCATCCGCCAGCTTTTTCACTATTTTCTTGTCCTGCTGGTATTTTGGGAAGTCGTCTACTCCTATTGTTGTATCACATACCTTCTTTGCCTGCTCATATAGCTCTGTTCCTACCAGTGCGCATACCTTTGTCTTCTTTCCTTTTGACTTTGGCAGCTGCATGAAGAAGTCTGGCTTCTCTTCTGGATTCTTTATGTTGATGTCCTTTAGAGTTATGATCAGGTCAAAGCTCTGTTTGAACTTTCTTTGCTTAGAATTTGCTCTTGCAGATTCCACTGCATTTAATACGTCTGCTTTTTCCATTCTAGTCCTCCTATCGATTAGATAGTAATGCGGATTACCTCAGAAAACAAGGTTTCGTTTATAAAGGTTGTGGTTGGTTTGAGAATAATATCCAGAAGCCTTATAACCCCGAAATTCCCCTTAATTACGCCTTCTCCTAACGCTCAGAAGTATTATCAATAACAGATAGACCCACCATGGT
>CAZGIN010000104.1:0-211 GCA_964526585.1 uncultured Methanosarcinales archaeon | reverse complement strand
GTTTCGTTTATAAAGGTTGTGGTTGGTTTTTAAGACTTAGTAACTGGAGTATAGTTAATTATTTAAAGAAGATATTACGGGTTAAAAGCATTAGAATTGAGGAGAAAGAGGCCTTGAGTGGCATCAAACACCTCTTTCCTCCCTCAACACTATGATAGTAGTGCTTAAGCATGCCATGTATATAAAGTTTGTGTAGATTATACATAATGTA